>JBDNHS010000407.1:0-5930 GCA_041688685.1 Kapaibacterium sp. (SeqCode) | reverse complement strand
GTGATTTATTTTTACTTAAATACACATACTGAGATACTATATGTTTTATTAAAAAAAAGTTATCTTTAACTAAATCTTGTATTTTTATTAATTTATATATTTTATTTGTGTAATTATAACAAATAAAATATCCTGCACAATCTATCATTTTTTCTCTAATTTCTTCATTACAAATAAAAAAATCTAAATTATCAATTTTAAAAACAATTGCCAATAGATGATTTGCTGTAAAACAATTCCAACATACAGATTTTTTATGTTTAGAAGTTTCATTGTGATGAACACAGTGATATATACAATTATAACAATTTTCCATAATAAATACTATATAATATATTATTAATATTTCTTTATAATATATTATTTTTTTAATATATTCATTTACATATTGTGATTTTTTAATACCAAGTATTTATTTTTATATTTTAGATATTTTTTTAAATATGGCACATTTTCAGGATTGTCTGTATATCCACTTTTTACATCTTCATATTTAAATAATTTAATTGTAGCTATTATTAAATTGCTCATTTCTAAGATTTTAGCTTTATCATTCGGTGCAGTAGCTCTATCGTTGATTTGTTTCATGTATCCTATAATTTCTGTATATAACTTATCATTATTTGAATTAGTTCCATTATGTGTGGTAAAGTTAATGATTAATGCATTGGTGTTATTATAATCATTTAAAAATGTTAGTAATTTATTTTTAATTTCATCAACATTAGAATAATTATTATTAAAATAAATCATTAAAAAGTATGTAAGTCTATTGACTCTTTTAGCATATTTCATGTCTAGCCATGGAAATTCCAACTCTATAAACAGTGACTTAAACATATCATCAATTAATCCATAAATAGTATAAGAATTAAAGTTCAAAACTTTACCATTAATTGTATTTGAATATGGTTTTAAATAAGTACTAAAATCAATTTGTGTTTTATAATCATCAATGGTTGCTATCGGAACATCAATTAATTCTGAAGGACATTGAAAAAATCCATAACGTGAATTATAAGTTTTAAAATACAATACAATATTAATTTTTACTCTATGAAGTGTAAAATAAGTTAAATTAGCATCTGTACCAAATCTATTACTTTCATTATAATATTGATATAAACCAGAATCATATGGTTCTTCTTCTATGTCTTCATTTGCCTGATAATATTTACCATCTTGTTCTTTTATAGTAATATAAAATGGATTGCGTTTAACTGGTACTTTTTTATGTTCTTTCATAAATTTACTTTTGTCAACAACTTGTCCTTTAATTTTTAAGACACCGTGTTCATCTGTAGATTTTGATGTTGATTTTAATGTGTATAAATCAAAACTATTTGGGAATACTTCTCCTTTTTTCATATAAGTTTTATCGTAAATTGATATGCCAATAAATTTATCAATATCTCTAAAATAGGGCAATTTTAAATCACCATTTGACCCTTTACCTTTATTTGCTATTAAGAATGTATTATATTTCTCAAGTAATTTTTCCATATCATTATCATTTATTTGATTAATTGGTAATATTTCGTTTAAATTTTCATTTATAAATTTGGATATTTTAGTTAGAATATTGTATGTCAATATATTTAAATTATAATAATGCTCGGTGTATGTTTTTTTATCAAATGTAGCATTAATATAAATTCCATAGTCAGAATCACTTCTTTTAAAAAAATCCTGATTTTTATTTAAAAAATCACCATTATCCTTTAATATATTTTTATATTTTTCAAATAAAATTTTCATAAAAGTACCGCCTTTAAAAATAAAATATATATCCTTTGAATCAATACCTTTTTTTTGTTTGTACATATCAATAAAGGTATTGAAAAAAGTATTAACCAAATATTGAAATTTAAATATTAATTCTTGATTATCGTCTGTGTAAATTTTTTCTCGTGATATAAATTCTGTACCGATATCATAAAACATTTTTTTTTGACCAAAGTCATCTACTGACAACGACGATAACCTTTTTTTGTCTAAAATAGAAGTATCTAGATTTATTTGTGCAGCGTCATTATTTGAAAAATGTAATAATTTAGTTGTCTTATTAATATAATTTGTTATATTAGCATCTGCCATTTCTAAAAAAAAATCGGGTTTTATCATTAATTCATCATAAGAAAATGTACCAATGTAATTATCTATTTTATTGATAAAATTAATAAAATCATCTTCTATATTAATAGTTTTTTCTTCTTGGTCTTCTTCTTCATCATATTGTTCTCCTTTTTTTAATAATTGCCTTTTTCTTAATTTATTTAGGGCAATTGTATAAAGAGCATCCATAAAAAATGGATTTATTTGATTTCCTTCCTTGTATAATTTATCTAATTTATCTATATCAAAATCTTTTTCCATTATGTATATATATATATAAATTTATAAAATTTATTTTTTTATTTTATATTTTATTACAAAAAATTTATTAATGTATCCAAATCATTAAATTTATTTATGTATCCGAATCATTAAATATATCGATTAGTTTAATTTCATCGACTAACCCATACTTTTTACAATCTTCTGCGTCCCAGTTAATATCTCGTTTTAAAATATCATTTAGTTGTTTTCTGCTTAATTTAGTACTCGATGCATAAATTTCTTTTAATTTTTTCATTATTTTTTCACAATTTCCAAATTCGTCTTTAATTTGTTCAAAATTGCCTCCAAAATAAGTTGATAATTGATGTATTAACATATATGAATTTGGAGTAATAAATCTTTTTGTTCCTGCAATACTAATTATTGTAGCTGCACTTGCCGCCATACCTTCTACAACAGTGTAGACTGGTATAGTTTTCCCATATTCTATGATAAAATCATACAATGATAAGGAAGCATGCACATCTCCACCCGGGGAATAAATATGCAAGAATAGTGGTTTTGGAGTAAATGTAGCAGTTAAACTTTTATTTTTAGTTTTAGTATACTTGTTTAAATATTCTCTCATTAATTTTTTTACAAGATCTACGCTTTTCTCATTTACCTCATTATGAAAATACAAATGATTATGTTTCAAGTAAATATGTTCAGATTCTTCCTTAAACAAATTTGGAAATTTAAAAGAATCTGAATCATCTGAATCATTATCTGAATCGTTGTTTTTAATATTTCTTTTTTTTCTTTTTGCATGTTCTATTTCTCCATTTTTTGTTTTTTTAGAACTGGTAGTATCTGATGCCCAATATTTTTGTTGGTCATTTGGATGGCCAAAATATATGCCAGATGTTCGTTTCATTATATGTTGTTTGTTAATTATTAGTATTAATTATTAATAAACATTATATTAATTGTAAAAATCAATTTTTTTCTTATTGAATCATACATACATAGTATTTAATATATAATCATCTTGAGAATCTTTTGATTTATGTAATTCAATGAATTTTGTTATGGATGTTTTTATATCGGATAATAACAATTTCTTTTTCTCTTCAACTTCTAATAAAAAAACTCGTTTATTTTGAGCTATTTTTGCCCCTAGAAATATACTTTCCATATCCCCTCCTTGATTTGCAAATTGTTTGTAATTATCTTTTATTAAATTTTGTAATTGTTTTTTTGTAAAGTCCGTCTTCCAGATAGATTCTTTATGAACTCCATAGTGTCCATATTCCTCTATTTTTTTAAACAATATCATAGATAATTCATCAGAAGAATATTTATCTATTTCATATCTAAATGGGAAACGTCTTTTTAATCCTTCATTATATTTAAAAAATGAACTCTCTAATGCATCTTTATATCCTGCTATAATACAAATAAATTCTGTTTTTTGTTCTGATAGAGCTTGATTTAGTGTATCTAAACATTCCTTTGCAAAAGAATCTCTGCCTTCTGGATTTCCTAATGCATATGCTTCGTCAATTAATAAAATACCACCATATGCCTCCTCAATCTTTTTTTGTGTTTGAACTGCAGTATGTCCCAAATATTTTCCAATTAATTCAGAACGGCGAGTTTTTATAATATGTCCCTTTTTCAATACTCCTAATCCCACATAAACTTTTGCTAATATTTCAATAAATGTAGTTTTCCCGCAACCAGGAGAACCAGTAATAACTGCATGCATCATATCAGAATTTATTTCTTTTGAAAGATTTTTTGCTAAAAGAAAATAAATAATTGTATTAACTATTTCCTCTTTTATTTTTCCCAAACCAATCATATTATTTAATTCTGCAAGTGGTTCTTTTAAACTATATAAAATTTTCATGTCTATACCATTGTATTCAACGCGCATTTTACAATGATAAAAACTTCCCAAATATATCAAATCATCTAATGTATTTACTGAGGAAATTGTTATTGCATGTTCCGTATACCAAGATTCTACATGCATTGTATGGTCACAAGTGGGATTTCCACAAGAAATAAGAATTTCACTATTTATATAATCATTAAAATATTTATTATAATCATCCCAATTCTCTTTTTGTTCTTGTTCTTGTTCTTGTTCTCGTTCTTGTTCTGGTTCAAATCTCGACCTTTTAGAACTATTAGTCAAATTTGAATAATAAGTATGGGATGAATTATCCGTTTTGTTTTTTTTGTCATTTTTTGTTGTTCTGTTATTTCTTTCAGTATATACTGGTTTATCTGTTTTTGATGATTTATTGTCATTTTTGTCCTTATCACGTTTATTTGATGGTTTTTTGCTAGGATTTTTACTAGGATTTTTACTAGGATTTTTGCTTTCATCGTCTGAATTCGCACATTGATTAATTAATTTATCTATAGTAAATTCATTATTAGGCAAAAAATCCTCTATATTAAAATTTTTTGTATATGTATTATTATTATTGTCATATTCTTCATCTGAATAAACAAAATTATTCGTTTGTATTAAATGATTAATTTCCTCTAAATTTGTATCAGGATTTAGTTCAGAAGAAATTTTCCTTTTTTTTATAGGAGTATTTTCCATTATTAATTATCCAATATTTAAATTTTTGTGTTTAAATTTACCATTAGATAATATAACACAATAATTTTCATACTTATACCGTCTTGTATTATTAATATTAACGCTGAATATTTTATTATAAAAATTAATCATTAATAGTTTTTAAAAATTCTTCTTTTCCAATAATAGGAATTGACAATTCTTTTGCTTTTGTTAATTTACTACTTGATTCATTGGGATTAGCTGCTACAACTAAATTTGTCTTTTTACTAACAGATTCTGTTATTTTTACACCAATAGCCTCTAATGCAGTCTGTAGGTCCTTATCTCTAAATCCAGTAAATACTATTGTTTGGCCAGAATATTTTGATATAGATGCAGAATAAGCACTTGTCAATATAGTTTGTTTATTAATTTTTTCTTTATTATCCGATGTAATTACATTGGGTTTAATTTTGACAAGTTTTTTATGATATTCAATAAATGCATCCATTGAATCTACTATCTTGTTTGTAGTTTTTACATCAAATCCAGAAATTGCATTAATTAATTTAATTGTGTGATCTTTACCTTTAACTTTAAATATATCCATAATATCAGGATACACATCTATTATTAATTTAAATTTTCTAGTACCAATACCTCGTCCAAATACTTGAGATGCTCCCATAATATCATATAATTGTCTATCTGTTAATCCTTCTTCTATACTTTGATATATTTTATCAACTGATTTAACACCTAATCCATCAATTTTTTTAATTTTATTTTTATCAGCTAAAAGAATTTTCCATAAATCATCATAACCATTATCAACAAATTTTTCAATTGTACTCTCTCCCATAAATTTTACATCTAATGTTGAGAAAAAATATGCAAGTTTCTTAACAATTAATTTTGACATATTTTCATCGTCTAAATTCATTGCTATAATATCAACTTCTGTTTCATTCCATTCATATTCAATTGAAGGCATCTTGGGCTTTCCTGAATCTGATATTGAAAG
>JBDNHS010000406.1:0-2033 GCA_041688685.1 Kapaibacterium sp. (SeqCode) | reverse complement strand
TTTTTTCATAAATTCATTTAAATTCATTAAAAATGGTAAAGTGTAAAACTTCCCTAAAAGTGGAAATTGTTTTATTTTATTTATTAACTCTTTCAATTCATTTGTGGTTTTACAATTAGAATGGGGTGATATAACATTATTATTAAAATCCTTTATCACACAACCCGTAAGAGTTTTATTTGATATAATCTCGGATACAGTTCCGGTCGGATAATTTACTTTATAATTAGACAATATATTATCTAATTCTTCAAGTTGAGGTAATGTAGCAGAGGATAAAATTGTGTATTTGGGCATATAATATAGTATTTTTGATAAATATTCAAGAGTTAAACTATTAGATTCTTTATCAGTGTGGACAGTTGGTTCATCAAAAAATAGCAAATAATCGTGCTTTTTTTCTTTAAGAATTAAATATGTCGATACATAATCCGCAACAATCAATTCTCGGTCTTCATCTTTAGTACAATTCCAACTATTTGTTATTTTATATGCAGAACCATTTGCTGATATAGTTCCTGTTCCAATTCCAAATTTAACTCCAAAATTATACATCGTTCTTAATACTTGAACACGGACAGATTCTAATATATCCGAACAACAAAATATTACTTTAATGTCTAAATCAGATTTTTTAATATATTTGCAAATTCCTAAAATCATTGTAGTTTTTCCTAAACCCGGCGGAGTCTTGTATAAAATTGAAAATCCATTAGTTATATTATTTTTTACACTATTCATTAATTCTATTTGTGTATCATATGGTTTCAAACTCATTTGAGGTATAGTCATATCATATTTTGTATCAAAAATTAATTTTGGTCTTCTATTCGCAATATCATATAATTTTACCCCACACTCATTTGATAAAGTCGTTATTTTATATTCTAAATCCTTAATTAATTGTTCGCATAATTCAATTTCAATTCCTTCTACTGAAAATATTTTATTAAAATAATCATTAAAATTAATTTTATCCGTTTTAATCTTCTTTAACAAATATAAAATCTTTTTTCCAGCTATTAATACTTCTTCTTTATCAGGCGAACTTTTATTTTGAGATTCTGTTTGTTTTTGAAATTTTAATGGAATTTTATTTCTAATAGAATTAGTCGTTTTTATTTCAGTATAATTTTCTATAATTTTCATTAAAATTATTAATCTCATTTCTACAAAATTAAAATTTAAAATTAAATCTTCATAAATTTTATCTTGTGGATTACTCTTTAAAATATTAATTAAAATATCTATTTTGTTTTTTAAAGTGTTTGTACAGTTATCCAATATTATCTGAGTTTTTTTATTTAACTTTTGTTTTTTATCTTCCTGTTTTACTATTGGGGGCAAAATCAAATATTTGGATAATTCTTCTCTCAATCTTAAATAATTATGTTCTCCAATAGTTATTAAATTACTACTGAATTTATATGTACTCGCATTTTTTTCACCCAAATCACATATAATTTTATTTCTTTGTTTGTCTGATTCGGATAAAGGTTTTTCAATTAATCCCCATTTATTGGCAGTTAATTTTTTCGTTTTTACTATATCATCTGATAACTTTGCACCTGAAATATCAACTATTTGTGTATCTAAACTGTCAGGATTTGTAGTATTTACAGTATTTACAGTATCAACAGACACCAAGGAGCAAATTGTGCTACTATCATTGATACTATTATCAATATTATTATCTTGATTATCGTTCATTATATTTGTTTAGTATATATATCTTAATATATCTTTAATTTTATTTAAAAAAATCAATATTTTATGGATATTTTATATATAATATATAACAAAAATATTGATTTATGCGCGGTTTTATTAATACAAGACGATTTTTGGTCTAAATTGTTGATATATGATAACACTTATATTAATATAATATAGTATTTTCTAATGTTTTACAATATAATAATCAATAAAATTTGTCTATTATTTTTACATTTTCGGTTTCTATTTTTTTATTAACATTACACATTTCTTCATATACTAGTTCGCTTTTTGTATTTGCTATAGAATCGTCCAAA
>JBDNHS010000405.1:0-5098 GCA_041688685.1 Kapaibacterium sp. (SeqCode) | reverse complement strand
TAAATCATTAGTAGCTAATTCCCTAATAATAATGCCAATTTCTACTATATATTTGTCTCCAAGTTGATATAAAAGAATATAATTAAAATCATTATTTGGAGTATCATTAGAATTTTCCCTGTCTTGTTCAAAATTTATAGTTTCACATTCAATTTGATTAAATTGTGTTGCCAATATATTTTTATCATTTAGAATAGAAATTTTCAGTTCATCAAATGATTCAAATTTTGTTGGATAGTACATATAATTATTAAATATTATTATAACTATAAATTAAAATATAAGTTAATATAAAAAATTATTCACTATCCATACAACGATAACCTTCCAAGAATTTTTCTAGTATTGGTTTATGATTAGTACTTTCACCATATTGTCCCCAATTATCACCATGCATAAAAAATAATTCGATAGTTTCCCAATTATTTTCTCGCCTTGCATACCAAGTACATCCCATACCTCCGTAAACTTTGGTATAGACCTTATGTTCTCCCCATTTCATTTGTTTTCTTGCTTGCAATTGAATTAACTTTTTATCCGTATAACCTGATTTATCCTGAGAAAAAGTAGTGCCTCTTTCTACTTTAACTTCCCATAGACGTTCTGGACATTCAGACGCATCGTGTTCGTATTTTTTGCAATATGTACATTGATGACCGCTTGTAGCATGGTTTGCAATATATTTACAATGTGGTACATTGCATTGTAAATCAAATTCAATAGTTGTAGTATCTTGACAAAGTGCAGTGATAAGTGTAGGATTTCCACATTCGATAATCCCATGTCCTAACTCTCCACAATTACCACAAATATGTACTTTAGTAATATGCGAATCATTAAACCGGCAATTTTTAGCCTTACAGTATTGAGATGACATTTAGTATTAACAAATAGCAATTAGCAATTAGCAATTAGCAAATAGCAATTAGCAGTTAACAATATATAATTCAAATTTAATATTACCAATTTGAATTATTTAAAATTTCAATTTTTATGCAATATAAGACGGTATATTGCATAAAAATTGAAAAAATAAATTATTTGTTATAATAATTAACAAATAAATATTAAGCAACAACAATATGGAAAGTCAGAATATGGAGTCTATAGGTATGGAAAATCTCAGTATTGGAGATACTAGGGAGACTGAAGAGATTATTAAGACAGTAAAAAAACCCGTAAATCAAGCTAAAAAGTTTATTCATAATCCTAAATTTGGCAATGAATATGAAATATCTCCTGCGATGCAAAATTACTTGGATTCGTTAAAATCCCAGGTATTAATGCGTTATGGATTATCAATATTTTCTTCAAAATTTGTTTTTGGAGAAAATCATCAAAATGTTTTGGACAGTATATATAATAAAAGTTTGCGTAAATTAGGAGAATCGCCAAATAGTATGCATAAATATGGTGCAGGCGATGTTATTACAATTGAATGCATGGATAAGATAAAATCTTCATTACTTGGATATATTTATGAAGTATTTGGTATTGACCCGTGTAAAAAATGTTATCTATTTACTGATTTTTCTGTTCATTATGGAAGTGGTTATGGATATGATCATAAACTTGATGAACATGTTGACGATTCTGAAATAACAATTAATATTTGTTTGAAAAATACACAAGATTATACAGGATTAAGATTTAAACAAATTCCAGATACACTATTTAGTTTCAAAAATGACAAATCTATTTTTGTTAATATGGAAGAAGGAGACATATTAATTCATAGCGGTAAACAACGTCACGAAGTAGTTCAAAATAGTAAACCTAATAGCGGGGAACGAGTTAATTTAATACTATGGTTAAAATTTATACATTGAAATTTTCTTATTTCTTAAAACATTGAAATTTTTTTATTTCTTAAAACATTTTCTAATATCTGGTGTATCTGCATCAGTTAATTGTTGTTCAGGATTTGCTGTATATGTAAAATTACTTACTGCATTATTAACTAAGTAATGCATAGAACGAAAACAAGTGCCACACATTTTATTATAAAAATTAACTGTTGTTTTGTCAGTTAATTCTAAAATTTTATCCAACACATCTTTATTAGTTCCATTTATATTAAGTGGAAATTCACCTTTTATAGTATAAATGTGTTTAAGTGTCGGATTAGTTTTAATATAATTCAAATGATATTCGATAGAATGATAATTTATGGGTCTGTTACTAGGATAATGTTCTTTTATATAACCCGATATAAATAAAATATTAATATTAGCAATATTTTCATTAATAATAGAACCTACTATAATATTTATATTTACATCAGAGTCTATTTTTTCAAAAATCAAGTTAAAAAATTCAATAATTTTATCATTATTCGAATTTATATTACTTAATGAATCTGCTCATGCGGGCCATGAACACGAACCTTTTACCAGTCCAAGATTATTACAATTAGAAATATCTGATAGTGTCATGAAATCAGAGACATAACATGATTTTTTATATACATGTACAGAATTTAGTTGATCGAATAATAATAAAAAACCCTTTCCTATACGACGTTCAAAAGATGGATTATGTGAATAACCACGTTCAATTAATTTATTCATTAAATCATAAAATAAATTTATATTTGGATTTTTTAATAATTCTTCTTTAGAAATACTCGGGTCATTATCTTTTATTTTCTGTGTAATTTCTTCAAAAAGTGAATTGCTAACCTTATTTAATTGAATACTTAATGTATTTAAAAAATCTAATTTTGGCTCAAAAGCCACAATACCACGAAATACCATACCTATCATACCTGTAAATATTTTTTTTTATATTTTAAATATTTTTGTTCATAATTCATTTAAATAATATTATAAAATAAATTGATAATAAAAATAAATGTTAAATTATATAGATAAACAAATTAATAAAGTAATTAAAAATATCATGAAAGATCCATTTTATCTCCTGCTCTATTTTTAATAATATATGGTTCATAATGTTTTAGACCTGAATAAAATTCATAAGAGTTAATTTTATTAAAAGTAGCAATTTTATAGTATGTATTATAATAATTTAAATCAAGTAATTTCATAACACAAAACATACCTACAATTAAACTATTGTTAATACCGGTATCACATAATAAAAATACATTTTGATTTAATAATATTTTATTATTTAGAAAATCATAAACAGAATTTAAAATATTAATAGATTCTAATGTAAATTGTGGAATATTAAGATTTAAATAATTTGGATGAACCATTATATTATTTAAATTAGTAGAACAATTTATTATATAATGAACCGAATTAATAATTTGAGCTAAATCGCTTGGTGAACCAATTATAATATTAGAATGTATTTTTATCATAAGGTATATATATATTTATAGTGAGAAAACATATTTATTATGTGATAATTTAATAATATTTAATAATAGTACATATATGACTAATTTTTATCATAATAAAAAGTGAATATTTATATAAATAAAAATTGATTTATATAAATAAAAATTGATTTATATAAATATGATTATATATATGTATATTATATCAATACTATAGGAGAATGGATTTAAATGAATTACATATATTTGTCAATAAAATTAAAAATTTAATAGAAGTAAATGAAAGTCTAAATAGTCAAACCGACAATTTAAACATTTTATTGGAACAAGAAAAGCTAAAATTTAGTAATTTAATAGAACAACAGAAAACTAAATTAACAGAAAGTGAAAATAAAGTAAATGAATATTTAAAACAAATTAACGAGTTAGAAGATAAAATTTTATCTTTAAAAAAAGAAAATAACGAAAAATCTTCAAAAACAATTTGGGAGACGACCCAATATAAAATTAAAGAAAAGGATGATTTAATAGAAGAATTAAAAAAAACACTTGAATTTTATAAAAGAAAACATACTGTGATAACGGGAACAAATCTAGAAGTTAAGGAAGTTAAGGAAGTTAAGGAAGTCAAAGAACCAGTCAAAGAAGTAGTCAAAGAAGCAGTCAAAGAAGTCAAAGAAGTAGTCAAAGAAGCAGTCAAAGAAGTAGTCAAAGAAGTTAAAGAAGTTAAAGAAGTTAAAGAAGTTAAAGAAGTAGTCAAGGAACCTGTTAAAGAAACATTACAAGTATCCAATCCAAAATTAGTAAAGACGGCAAAAATAATTAAATCAGTTCAAACTACTAAAAATGTAGTTCAAAATAAAAAAAAAGTAGTTCCAGAGTTAGAAACGAGTGTGGAAGAAGATTTGGAGCGAGAGTTAAATGGCCTTTAATTAGATGAAGTAGAATCAATTTGTTAGTCATATTTAATTTGTTTAAATATGGCCTTTAATTAGATGAAGTAGAATCAATTTGTTGGTCATATTTAATTTGTTTGCCATCTGGATAAATGTTTGCGAACACGGGTACATTAACAAAAATAAAGAGAACAACATTTTCTATAAGTTTAATAATAAGTTTGCTTGTCATTCTACTATAATTTGTGTATAAAAGAAAAGCCAATATAATTGTAATAATAGAACCAAGAGGATTAAAATACAATAAAAAGAGACTTAACATATTTTTGGCTAATCTTCTGGAATATATTTTTAGTGAAATATTGTGTAATACTAATAACGATAATATGATACAATCAATTAATAATAGTGTGAATAACACAGCCAATACTAAATTTGAAAGAAAAAATGCAATAAATAGTGTAAATAAAACTACCAAAAATGGATTAACATAGATACATTTTAATAAAGGAAGTAAAAAAATAAAACTTGGGTATTTCGTTTTAATTTTCAGAGCAAATTCGTGTGATAATTTTTTAATAAATACTAATTGTGACGTTACGCTATTAGTTAAACCATTTATATATTCGTTCATTTTTGCTGTAATATATAATAAAATAATATATTAAAAATATAATAAAAATATTTCAAAATAATAAAAGTTAAATAAATATTAATATATTATAATAAATGCCAGAAGGTCCGGAAATATTATTTTTTTCCACATTTTTAAAGAATAAATTTCTCATGACAAAAATATCAAATATAAAATCAAATACAGGTGAACAAATAGGATTACCCGAGGATTTTGAAGGCGATATATTTGACATATATTCTAAGGGTAAATTATTAT
>JBDNHS010000404.1:0-5207 GCA_041688685.1 Kapaibacterium sp. (SeqCode) | reverse complement strand
TCTCTATTATCTCTGTTGTCTCTATTATCTCTATTATCACGATTATTTCTATAGTCATTTCCGGCAGGTCTGTTATATCGTCCATCTTGTGTTTGGTCGTTATTTCTGCTTTGAGTATTAGAATTATTATTTACATTACTGTTCGAATTTTCAGTATTTGCAGCATTATTAATTACAGGATTAGGATTATCTTTTTTAACAGCTAATTCTTTAACTTCATTAGTTGGTTTATCTTGAATGGTTGGTTTTGAAACCGGTTTTGTTATCTTCTGAGTTGTTTTATCAACAGTAGATTTAGTAACGGGGGTTTTAGCCACAATTGCTTTCTCAACAATTGCTTTCTCAATAATTGCTTTCTCAGCAACTTTTTTAACCGGTTCTTTCTTTTCTATAACCTTCTTTTCAGTTACTTTTTTTGTAACTGGTTTAGAAGTATCTGTAACTTTAGTATCTGTAGTTTTTGCAGTTGTAGTTTTGGCTTTGGTTGTAGTTTTGGTAGCCGGCTTTTTTGCAACAGTATTGTCTTCAGATTTAGCAGTACTTTTAGCAACAGTATTTTTTGTAATTGCAACTTTTGAAACTATTTTATTTCCATTAGTTTCTGATTTTGTTACTTTATCTGCATCTTCTTTTGTAGTAATTCTTTTTGCCATAAAAATATTTAATTATTATTTTTAACTTTTAATTTATTCATTTAATTATAAAGACAATTTATAAAGACAATTATCTTTAGTCAACAAATTGATTAAATTCATTTAAATTGATTTGTAAGTATATAGATATATAGAAGGAGTATATTAGTTATTATTTATAATTATTCAAAATTATAAATATAATATTCAAAGTAAAACGTAGTAAAATTTAAGACAATTGTTCAACTTTTATTAAAAATTCGTCCCATTCTCTTTTTTTCATTCCCAATTCTTCAAAAGGTATATTTTCTACTTTTTCACCCTTTAAAATAAGCTTTAACGCTTCTAATTCCATTTTAGAGAAATACATTGATTTTAAGTGATAATCTTCAAATGCTTCCCAAGCCAAAGGAACTATTTCTTTAATGATTTCAGCCATAGCTTCACCATAAACTCTTATTTCATATTGTGCATGACTATCAATTCGAAGTCTCAAAAAATGAAATAAATTATGTAAGTCTATTTTCCAGTACCATTCGGTATAATTAGATAATGGTAAGTTGATTCTTGCAATTTCTCTTGCCAAACCTTCGTCCAAAAACTCTTTATAATTATTATATAAATCTTTTTGAATATATTGCATTTTATCAATTATTTCTTGTGAAGTCTCTGGGTCTAATACCTCGTCTGCTCTACCTTGTTTGTTTAATGTACTTTGGTGTCTAATTTGAGAAATATCAGGTAAATAAAACTCATCTTTCATCTCTGAGTATCTACCGCTATATTCATTGACATTTGCAGTCCTATGCCTAATCCATTGCCTTGCAATAAAAATAGGTAATTTAATATGAAATTTGAATTCTACCATTTCAAAAGGTGTGGTATGTTTATGTCTCAATAGATATCTTATCAATCCTCTATCTTCATTTATAGTTTTGGTACCCTCACCATAAGAAACTCTTGCTGATTGGACAATAGAGGAGTCATCTCCCATAAAATCTACTAATCTTACAAATCCCTTATCCAAACAATTTATTTGTTTACCTTTGATTTCCGATTTATTATTCATTATTTTTGTTAATTACTATTATATTTGAATGCAATTTAATAAAAAAAAAAGCAAAATTTTATATTTATTAATTTTTAATTGTACTTTATTTAAATTTAATTTAAAATAAAATGTATATTTTTGAACTTTTTACTTTAAATTACGTAAATAAAATTAAATCATTAAAATTATAAATAAATTATATTAAATGATAATTTATATTCAACCTAATTAAAATACAAATGAAAATTGATACCAAGCTAATTATAGGCACCTTTTTTATTACAATCGGCCTACTCTTTTTTGCACAACAAACATTCAATTTCGAAATTAATGTCTTTGATATCCTAATTAATTTCTGGCCCCTAATTTTTATTTATTTTGGATTAAAACAATTATCTGTAAACAACTACAAATTCAGAGAAAAGTTTTTCTCGCCAATCTTTTTAATTATTATCGGTATTTTATTAATTGCAGACAATTTCGATATGTTGCCTTGGGGATTTTGGGAAACTCTGTGGCCCATATCATTTATTGTCATCGGACTTAACTTGATTTTTAACAAAAATACAAAAAATAAATATTTCCACAAAAATAATTTTCAATCTAATAACTTTAATAATATTCGAAACGACCCAAATGCAAAAAATAAAGCTAATTATGGAAGTGATAATTTTTTTGGAAATAGTACAAATAACGAAAACTACAATAATCATTTAGAAATAAATGGATTTTTTGGTGGCACTTACCAAAAATTAACAAGCAAAAACCTTAGAGGTGGGGAAGTAAATGTGATTTTTGCTGGTGCTGAAATTGATTTTAGAGATGCTGATTTAGATGATGATAGCATGCCTTTCGAAATAAACGCTATTTTCGGTGGTGTCGAAATTTACATTCCATATCACTGGAAAGTTGAAGTAATAGGAACACCAATTTTCGGCGGTTTATCCAACAATACTAGATTTGATGATAGTTACATCCCATCGGAAAACAAAAAAGAAAAAATACTAAAAATTAACTATACCGTAATTTTCGGTGGAATAGAAATTAAAAATTAATATTATTTACGAGACAAAGGGTCACCCTCCTTTGTCTTTTTTTTCGTTATACACGGAAATAGCCTCGCAACTAAGCATCTAACAAAACAGACAGTTTTAACGAATTTTCAAGTGAATAGAATGATTGAAAAACTAATAAAATATTTTATAGAAAAACAAAAGACACTTTTTCTTATCGACAGTGTTGGAGCGTTTATGACTGCATTTTCTCTATTTGTGGTTATGCAACAATTTAACGAGTATTTTGGGATGCCAAAAAATGAATTGACTTACCTTTCTGTAATAGCAATTTGTCTTTGTATTTATTCCGTTACTTGTTTTTTATTTATTAAAGGAGATTTTACACCTTTTATCAGGTTTATTGGTGTTGCAAATTTAATATATTGTGCTTTGATAATCGGATTACTGATTAAATACTACCCATTATTGACAATAATCGGGACAATTTACTTTTTGAGTGAAATAGTAATTATTTGCATACTTAGTTATATCGAACTTAACGTGGCAAAAAGAAATAAAGAAAAGAAATTAACTGACAACTAAATGACAGATAGAACAACAGCCACCAACAGCCGTTTTGAACAAAACTGGGGCTCAGTGCTTTGATGAAAGTGAGGTGCTAAATCCAAACTTTGTGGCTTTAGAGCTCAAAAATATAGTTATAGAATAAATATAAGCTTTGTTTTAAAGTTATTTAAGGCATAAAATCTAAAAGTTTTATGCCTTTTTCGTGTTAAGTGAAACAAAAATTATAACTTCGTGTCTATTTAATTGAAGGGAAAATAGTAATTTTAAACTTTAATATTATTTATACATGTTTAAATAAATAACGCAAGGAAAAATATAAATGATAATAATAATAATGAAAGTTTATCGTTAGATTTTCATAGTTAAAATAAAAAATACTTTATTTCGATTTTAAATCCTTGTTTGTCATAAAATATTTAGGTGGTTTATGAATTTAGTTGGTTTAAAATATGACTTACATAATTTTAGCTGCCAAACTTTAGCAGTAAGTCTAACAGACGACATCACTACAATCAAACGAATAGTATTAATATCTTGTGTTTCTAGAAAAGGAACGACCAAAGCGAAAGCGGAAGACTTGTATAAAGGACCTCTGTTTACAAAAAGTTTGACTTACAGTAAATCTTTAAAACCTGACAAAATATTTATTCTATCAGCTCTTCATAACTTGCTCGAGCTTGACAAAGAAATTGAACCTTATGACGTTACTCTAAGTTACATATCACCCGACAAGAGAAAGAAAAAGCCCAATTTAAAAGTTTTAACAAAAAAAGAAGCTGAGGAATGGGGCAAAAAAGTGCTTGAGCAATTAGAAAAAATAGCAGACCTCAAAAATGATAAATTTATAATTTTAGCAGGACAGTCGTATATTAAGCCAATAGCAAGCGGTTTGACAAATATTGAAGAACCGTTGAAAGGAGTAGTGCAAGGAAAACGACCATCTAAGTTGACACAATTAATTACTGAAATAAATGGTAAATGAATTACATATAATATTCAACAATTTGGAGAGGTTCACTTATCCATTTGAAAACCGATTAAACTCAATTCCAGAAAATGGAATCTATGTGAAGTTTGAAAAGGGAGAAAAACACAATGGACTTGACAGAATTGTTAGAGTTGGAACAGACACAGGAGAAAATAATTTAAAAAAACGTTTAAGGGAACACTTCATAACCGAAAACAAGAACAGAAGTATTTTTCGTAAAAACATTGGAAGAGCTTTGTTGAATAAAGAAAATAATCCCTACTTAAAATATTGGGAACTTGACACAACATCAAAAGCAGACAAAGAGAAAAATTTAAAACTTCTTGACCTTGAATTTGAAGCGAAAATGGAAAGGGAAATTTCAAACTACATAAAAACTAATTTTTCATTTTGTGTTTTCAGAGTTGAAACAAAAGAACAAAGACTTTTTTGGGAGAGCAAAATCATCACAACATTAGCTTTCAAAACAAAACCTTCAGAAAATTGGTTGGGTAATTTTTCAACAAAGGACAAAATAAAACAAAGCGGACTTTGGCAAGTGCAAGGTTTAAAGAAATCAAAGTTGACAAATGAAGAATTTGACAATTTAAAACAACTATTATCGTGACGACAGACAGAACACCTACTGCTAACAGCACCTACAAAAAATTGGCGGTTCAGTGGTTAAATGAAGCTTTGTGCTTCGTATCAAATTTTGTGGTGGCAGACAGTTTTGTACTTCGAAATCGCCAACTTCTTGTAGCTGCAAACCGTTATGGACAATGGTAAAAAATGGTCAGAATAAGCAGAAAATAGACCTTAAATAGAAGTATGAACATATTTTGAATTTAATAAAATGAAAAAAACAATGATTTTGGCTACTTTAATTAGTGGATTTGTGGTTTTAACTGCGTTTAACTCTAATAATACTTTGAAATCTACAAAAACAGAAGTAATTACAGCAAGTGATTATT
>JBDNHS010000403.1:0-3268 GCA_041688685.1 Kapaibacterium sp. (SeqCode) | reverse complement strand
TTTCACATTATTAATTTTGAATTAAATAATTATAATCTTAATTTTCATATATGAAAAATGACAATAATGAAAATGAATTACAAAAAGAAATTAAATTAAATAAAATTTTAAAAAATGTTTTTGGTTATGATGAATTTAGAAATAGTCAAAAAGAAATAATTGTTTCGATTTTAGAAAAAAAAGATACTTTTGTTATTATGCCTACAGGCGGTGGCAAATCCCTCTGCTATCAAATCCCTGCAATAATGTCAGAAGGTGTTGCAATTGTCATTTCACCATTAATTTCATTGATGAAAGACCAAGTAGATATCTTAGTCCAAAAAGGTGTTTCTGCTGGATTTATCAATAGTACAATTACCCAAGAAGAATATACCAAAATAGTCAAAGAGTTAAGAGGGAATACCCTCAAACTACTTTATATAGCTCCAGAAAGATTAGAAAATGAGAATTTCCTTAAATTCTTAGCCAAAATCAATATTTCATTTGTTGTTATTGACGAAGCACACTGCATTTCAGAATGGGGTCACGACTTTAGACCGTCTTACACCAAAATAAATAGAATATTTAATTATATTGATAGAAAATCTATTATTGCATTAACAGCAACTGCGACCAAAAGTGTCGCTAAAGATATAATTAAACAATTATCTATTGCTTCTCCAGAGATTTTTATTTCCGGATTTGATAGACCTAATTTATATTATGATATCGTCCAAACCAAAAATAAAGATTTGGAAATATTGATAATTGTTAAGGAATTAATCAAAAAATATAAAAGTAACAAATTTTCTATTGTTGTCTATTGTAGTTCCAGAAAGAATGTCGAAAAAATAAATGATATATTATTCGAGAACAAAATAAAATCTCTAATTTATCATGCAGGGCTTGATGACTCCACAAGAACAAATACCCAAGAGCAATTTCTCAATAGCGAAATTAATATTATAATAGCTACAAATGCTTTCGGAATGGGAATTGATAAAGATAATGTAAGGGCAGTAATTCATTATGATATGCCATCTTCTATCGAAGCCTATTACCAAGAATCTGGGCGAGCCGGTAGAGATGGTTTAGATGCTGATTGTTTGCTACTATACACTCCCGAAGATAGATATCTAAATGAGTTTTTTATTCAAATCTCCACTCCAAAACTTGAAGAAATAGAATTAGCATATAGATTATTAATTAAATTGGATAATGATAATTCAATGACAAATAGTTTTGCGACTCTTTCACGTAAAATTGCCGCATTGACCAACTTAAATCCCAAAATGATTGATAATATTATTAATATTCTAAAAAAATCAAATCTTATAATTCTTACTCAACAAGTCCAAAAAATTGAAATTAAGTTAAAAGCTGAAATTAATGATTTCAAAGAGTTAATAGTCATTATTATGGGCGTGAAAAGTATGTTTTGGAGTCGTTTTTGAGATATTTACCCAATGATGCTTTTTACAATTATGTTGATTTTGATAAAAACTATTTTCTTAGAAAATATGAAATCAAAAAAGAAGAATATGATAATATTATAAATAAATTAAATTACCTAAAACACATTGATATTAAAGATTATGGCGAAATAAGTTTGGAGCTTAATCACAAAAATAATCCAGAAATTACTACATTTGTTGATATACTAAACAACAACTATTTTGATTATAATTTAGTCCTAAATCTAAAAAAATCACAAAGACAAAAAATAGATTTTGTACAAAATTATGCAGAAATATCAAGTTGCAAACGTAATTATCTTTTAGATTATTTTGAAAATGAATACCCAGAAACAAATGTAACTAAATATAAATCAAATAAAAAAAATTGTGGTAATTGTGCATATTGCAATAACATTAAATTTATGCCTACTTCTTGGTCAAATAATAGAAATAAATTAAATTTATTCTTGAAACGACTTATGGTATATTGGGATTTTGATAAAATATTAAAGAATACCGATGATTTAGTTGATTATATTTTAGAATTAGATAAATTCAAAGAAATTGACTTAGGTTTTCTTTTCTATAAAAATAAAAGATTTGTAAAGTTAGTAATTGAAGATTTGATTTGTGAAAGTTTCTTAAAAGAGACATATCTAAAAGATGGTAGAAATAAGTTTTATTTAACAAATAAAATCATCGAATAATATCATCGAATAAAATGGAGAATATATATGAAATTTAGAGCTTATGTGAGTGAAGAAGATGAAAATGGTAAATATATTAGAAGCATCAAAGAAAAAAATATTGAAGAACTACCCCAAAATGATTTATTAATTAATGTCAAATATTCGACCTTAAATTATAAAGATGCACTATCAGCAAGGGGACACAGGGGTGTATCAAGATACTACCCACATACTCCAGGTATCGATGCAGCTGGCATTGTGGTGGAAAGTAAAAGCCCAAAATTCAAATCTGGGGATGAAGTTGTTGTTACTGGGTATGATTTGGGAATGAATACCGCTGGCGGTTTTGCAGAGTATATTTCAGTTCCAACAGGGTGGGCAGTCAACAGACACCCAAATTTAACACTCAAAGAGTGTATGATTTATGGCTCTGCGGGCATTACGGCTGCCTTATGCGTTAATGAATTTGAAAAGCATAATATTAATATTGATAGTGGTAATATTTTGGTAACTGGTGCTACTGGTGGAGTTGGCTCTATGTCAGTTGGTATTTTATCCAAAATTGGGTATAATGTAATTGCTGCGAGTGGCAAAAAAGATAAATATGAATATCTATATAATTTGGGTGCTAAAACCATAATTAGTAGGGAAGATGTATTTGATACAACTGATAAACCTTTATTACCCAAAAAGTGGATTGGGGCTATTGATAATGTTGGTGGTAATACTCTATCAACCATATTCCGTTCTACTGATAATAGAGGAATAGTTTGTGTTGTTGGATTAGTTGAGTCAGAAAATCTAAATATTAATCTATTTCCCTTTATTATGAGGGGAGTATCATTAATTGGTATTGACAGTGCCGAAAGACCAATCGAATTAAAAGAAAAATTGTGGGAAAAGTTAGCAAAAGAATGGAAATTTGATTATTTTGACAAATTACACAAAGAAGTGAGTTTAGATGATTTGGATATCGAAATAAATAAAATGCTAAATGGCGAACAATCTGGAAAAATAATCGTAAAGATATAAAAAATAATACATTTACACAAAACTAAAAATGAATGTTGAAAAAAAAATAAAAAAAAATTAGGAAATTTGTAAATAAATTTGCTTCTTATCTTATCTTATCTTATCTTATCT
>JBDNHS010000402.1:0-5050 GCA_041688685.1 Kapaibacterium sp. (SeqCode) | reverse complement strand
TGTTTTGATAAATATATTTTTGTTGGTCAAGTGAAAAGATAGAAACACCAAAATCGGATTTATTGTATTCTTTATTATCCAAAATAACGTCTAATTGGTACTGTAACTGTTTAATTGAATAAACACTGTCTTGAATACTTATTGATGGTAGAAATGTTTCTTCTATTATTAATTTATTATTAAAATTTTTATCCTGAGTGAGTCCCTCATTGATTCTAATAAATAATAATAATAAAACAAATATAACGAAAAATAAATACTTACCTTTTATTTGAAAATAAAATTTAATCATTTTTAGTTTAAGATTGGGATTTTGTTTATGCTGCTTATGCTAAATTAAGAAAAATAAAATCATTATAATAATATTATTATAATTTTATTGTTACAATTTTATTTTTTTGGTATATGTATACCCTCTTTTATCAATAATTTTTATAATGATATTAAAATTGTCTAAATTATTTAGATTCAAATTAAATGTCTGATAATGTATCATATAATTTTCATTATTTTCAAATCTGTAATTTCCAACTAATTCTTGATATTGTATATTTTCGTTATTAGGCTTCTCATTTATAGATTTATCGTTAAATAATTGTGAAATTATATTGTTTTCATAATTTATTGTTCCATAAGATTTAGTTTTAATTTGTAATATATTATTACTTATTTTGTTATAATCATAAATTTCAGGATTAGGATAACTTAAGATTTTAATAGAATATCTCTCTCCAATTAAATCATTATTTATGTAACGCTCCAAATAAAAAGTTTTATTAGTATCATTTAAAGTTGGAACAAAATTAAACTCCTCACCTTCATTACTTATAAATCTATTTTTATCTTGTTCTTTGAGTATTGACTTTATTTGGTCATTTGTTAATAATGGCAAGTTAGGTTTGATAATATAATTTTTTTCTGGATACATTACAGAATTAAAAACTGGTTTTGAAATTGCAATTGGTTTTACTATAAAATTTATACTCACTTCTTTGTTATCATATTTTCTTTTAGCAGTAAAATTTACATTTAAAATTGAAAACCCTGGTGTTTTACCTTCTATAATTATTTCTTTTTCATTAATTTCAACTATTGTAGCAGTTGCATTATCTTTACTATTTTCTAAATTTATTTTTATTTCTGGTTTACCATTTAAGTCTATTAGTGGGTTAAGATTATAAAAATAAATAACATTACTCCATTTTTTATAAGCAATTTTATTTATAATATTATATTTTGATGAAATACCAAAATTCCCAACATTCTGATTATTTAAATTATTGAATGAATTTATTTTTTTCTCTAATTTATTTATTTTACTCAGTTGTTCATCTTCACTTGAACCAAAATCGTTTAATTTATTAATTTCGTTTTGTGTAAAATTTAAATTTTGACTCAAATTCAAACTTCTATCATTAATTAAGTTGGTTATGTCTATATCTTTGGTATTGATAGTTTCATTTTGCCAAAATATATTCAAAGCAAATTGATTTTTGAGATAATACTCCTTTACATTACCATTTTTGTTTTTTTTAACTTTTGCTAAAATATTAACTACAAAACTTGAAGGAATTTCACTAATGAATTTTGGTACCCATTTGAATAACAAATCATTATTCACTTTTTTTACTAATATATTCTCGTTATTAGATTTTGTAGTTATGAGTTGTTTAGAATTTTTGGAGATTATTTCAATGTCATATTCAATAATGTCTGCATCACCGAATAAATAAATATTGTTGATTGAGTCTAACTCTTTGAGAATTAATTTATTATCAATCAAATCAAACTTACAATTTAGAATGTTTTTTTCGACTTGTAGTGAAAACTCATTTTTTGCAATGGGATTTTGATCAACTAACTCGTAGTCTTCTGGTATTAATAAAATTAACGCTACTAAATAAAGTACAAAATAAACTTCAATTTTATATTTTCTTTTTTTTCTTATTAAATTCATAAGATTAACAAAATTTACAAATTAAGTATATTTTTATTTAATAGTTTTTCGATTTCTGTTCTGACTTCATACTTAACATTCTCTTCTTTTATTTTTTCGATTACATTGTTTAAGTCATTCACACTTGATGAAAATTTTTGTAATTCAACAATATTTTGTCCCATCACTTTTTTAAATTCATCATTAGGATTAGTAATATTGATATTTTTTTCAATCAACGAAGTAAGTAAATTTAAAATTGTGTTTTGATTATTAACAATTTCTTCAATTTTATACGTTAAGTTTTCTAATTTATCAACAGATTTGGCAAAATCAGTTGCTATCTCACCTATCTCATCTAATAATTCATCTGCTAATTCATTTTCGTTTATATCAATATCATCGTTTGGAGCAAAGAACATTGTTACAAACATTATTAATAATAAAAATGATTCTAATAATAATCCATAAATAACATACACAATTTCTAAATTATAAAACTTTCTAAATCCAACCAAAGTCAATAATATTGCTGCACCAAAATATACAAATGAACTAATAGTTGTAAAATAATATCTATAAAGTATTTCTTCTAACCATAATTTGGTACCAGAAAAGAAACCCAAAGGATGATTAATAGAAATGTTTGATTCGATAAACTTACTTGTATCTCGTTCACTAATACAAATTCTAAGACACGCAAATAAAACTCTCAATGAACCAATTTGCTTTTCATATCTCATTTGATAGAATAATTTTTTTAAAAATTTTCTACCTTTTATACTTGATAAGTTGTCTATAATTTCCATTATTTTTTATAAAATATAAAAATAAATAAATAATTTGATTTAATAACCAAAATCACCAATGTTTTTAAGTACATCTTCTAAAAATACATTATAATTTTCACCAAAATAAATATTATTTGGGATTAACAATAATGTAGAATATGTTCTAAAATCATTTTTATCGAATAAAGATGAAGTAATATAAGTGTTTTGTTCTGGATAAAACTCATTATCTACATCATTAATGGCTAAAGTTGCTTTAATTTCACTAATTTCAGTTTTATCCGATAATAATTCTTCTATTCCAAGTAACATAAATGGGATTTTAAACTTCACTACGTATCCTTTCTCAAATATATTGGAACTTGCTTTAATTGACTGTGTTGCTAATCGTTGTTTGGTATCTAAATTCAAATTTGTACTAATCTCTAAGTAGGGTTTTATTTCAAAAAAATCACCTGGAAATACCGTAAATTTTATAATGTTATTTGTATCTCTTTTTTCATTTATGATTTCTTCTTTGGTACCTTTATATTTATATAAATCAGCATTTAACCACAATTCAATACAATCACCTGATATTGAATCTTTATATGTAATGGGTACTACTTTATCATCAAAAACCTCAATATTAAAATATAAATATTTTTCATCATAGTGAGTTTGAATTTTGAATGAAGCATCTTCTTCACCTGTCCAATAAAAGGCGCCTTTAGGTACATACTCAATGTTATTGCAAAATATTTCATTAGTTATACCATAAAAAGGTTTTGCCGTTCTTGGATAACAAGGTATATTCAAATACTCTAGTTCTTTTACCACTTTATTATTTTTAATACTAATAAGTTTATCAGATGAAATCATCGATTTATAATTCGTATAAGTCTCTTTTGTTAGATTACCAGCTTTTTCAGTTTCAAATTCATCAACTAAAATCAAATTTCCTTTGTCAAAAGTATAACCTTTTACAATCCAATTAAATTGTTTGATTTTTTGAGTGAGATAGCAAGTATTGTTTTTAATTACTACTCCATTTTCTAATGGTAAATCAACAAATGTATAATTGAACTGACCAACTTGAGTTAAAAAACCTTCTACATCTACAAACAAATAAATCAAAACTCTATTTTTCTTATCACCTCTAATTTTAACAGCAAAAGCAACGTCATAATGACCATCTCCAGAAATGTCTCCTACATCCCAACCCCAAATATAATAATCAGTTTGAGGTAAAGACTTTTTGATATCCATTATAAGACTATTATCATAATATTGTTCCAATTTTTCAGCAAATTCTATGAATTTCATTCCAGATTGAGCATTTAAATTAACATTAAATAACAATATTAATATAGTGCAAATTATATAGTAATTATTTTTTAAAATTTTCTTAAAAGATATATTTATATTATTGAAAGACATATTTTTGTTTTAGTTTAATAAGAATTTAAATTAAGATAGTTCTAATTATTTTTAATAATTTTAAATTAAATATCTTATATTTCTTTATAAATTGATAAAATGTATTTGTTATTATGTTACAACTACTTATTGTATATAATTTTAAGCATTGCTACTTAATATTATTTAAGATATAATCTCTTACATCAGTATGAGATTCTTTTAGTCTCGCTCCATACTGTCCAACAACTTTTGAAGCAGCATAAGAACCTAAATGTCCAGATTGAACAGGATTGTTCCAATTAATTAATCCATACAATAATCCAGCAGCGTATATATCTCCTGCACCTGTTGAATCTATAGGTTTTGTATCATAAGCTGGAATTTCATAAACAATATTATTCCATTTAATTAACGAACCTTTAGAACCTAAAGTCATTGCAATATTTTTATATTTCGAACTCAAGAAATCAAAAGCTTCTTTATCAGTTTTTGTTTTACTAAAAGTTCTTGCTTCTAAATTATTGCAAAAGATTAAATCAACATCATTTATTACTTCTAATACTTTGTCATTAAAAATTTCAACAATGAATTTATCCGATAAAGTCAATGATATTTTTGTGTCAAACTTTTTTGCTATATCAATTGAATGTTTTAAGGCATTAAACCCAGAATTTTCACTAAATTTATAACCTTCAATATACAACCATTCTGCTCTTTGAATTAATGAATCTTGGATATGTTCTTTGCCATGCAAAGCTGTAGCACCCAAAGAAGTAACTAAAGTTCTTTCGGAGTCTGGACTGATTAATACAAAACAAATCCCAGTCTTTTCTGAGGTAGCAATTTTTGCGTCTAAAATTATACCCAAATCGTAAAATTCTTTCGAGTAAAATTTACCCAACACATCATTGCCCAACATAGT
>JBDNHS010000401.1:0-1459 GCA_041688685.1 Kapaibacterium sp. (SeqCode) | reverse complement strand
GTTTGAGTCCGTTTGTATTTCAAATGAAAAAAGTGTACTAAAAGAATTGATTACCAAAAAAGTAAAAATAAATAAATAGCATAAAAATAAATTATTTTTTTGGTAACGCATAAATGAATAAGAGTAAATTTTATTAATTTTAAATTACAAAAATTATAAAAACAATATTGTAAAATCTAATTCTTAAAATTAAGAATTTTTTTTGTAATTATTAAATCATTTTGAATAAAACTTAAGAAAAATAAATTATTCTTTGAGTAAGTAGGATTATAATTATCATCAAACTTATAAACTAAGCTTACATTCAAATAATTATTGATGTCGTTTATATCTTTTTCCTCTAATAGAATTAATGGTATTTTTACTCCATTCAAGTCAAATAAACTTATTTGGGGATGAAATTCCTTATTTTTAATTGTATAGTTAATATTAATCAAATTCTCAGTTAAATAATAAGTATTTAAAATAAAATTATTAAATGTAACTAATCTTGGGACACCATCATCATAAAAAATATTTTTAGTCTCAAAAATACCATTTTCTATGATTGTTGGTATTCTATAATTTGGTATATTATTAAAATACCAATTAACATTACTAAATTCAATATCTGAATATGTTGAATTTCCCAAAAGTGCCAACATCTTTATATTAATTAGTGTATCGGTTTGTTTTAATCTTAAATTGGGAGTAATATCAATTTTTCTGATAATAGTCATTTCGCTATTATTAATTGTGCCTCTTTCCCTTTTATTAATGGGAGTGATAACTGTATGATTAAATTTAAAAATAATTTCCAAAGAATTAACTTCTATTGGTATATTTGACCCTTTAATTAAAATAGGCAAATCAAATGTATCACCAATTGAGTAAGAAAATTTAGGGGCTGCAATAATAATTGAATCTTTAGTGATATTTAATATCAAATTAATTTCTATCGAATCTTGAAATGAATTACTGTAGAATATCAACTTTGCAAAATTTCTACCAATTAATGCCTTTTGAGGTTCTGCTCCGATTCTAAATCTATTGTTAGTATTAGGGTTCAACAAAATAGGAAATTTTATAATAGGGTCAAGTGTAAATATTTGACTTCTTTTACCATCAACATTTAATATTGAATATCTATCAAATTTGATTTGTATTTTGTTTAAATTATTTATCTCAAATTCTCTTACTATTAATTTGTCATCTTTTGTAGATTTCCCAAAGAAAACATCTGGAGGGTAAATTAATCTTTCAATAGAATATGTATTTGAAATATTTAAAATCAAAATCAAAGTAAATATTAAATAACTGAATATTTTATTATTCATTTTTATCGGTGTATCTTTTAAATTATAATTTTTCATTTTATAAAATTTATATAAATTATGTTGTTAATTTTTAATTGTATATTTTGCATATTAATATAAACTATTCAAAATAAAATAAGTTACATTAAAATTCATTATTAATG
>JBDNHS010000400.1:0-4874 GCA_041688685.1 Kapaibacterium sp. (SeqCode) | reverse complement strand
TGAATCATCTGTTAAATTTGTTTCTACAAATAATTTTATCAATATATCATTTGCATAATCATATAAGATTGTCATTAAAACAGATAATCCGTCTAGTAATTTATTTTTAATTTCATTTTTTTCTGAATTTCCCGAATCCATAAATGAATATATTTTCAGTTGTTTCTTAATAGTTTCATAAGTATCTATTATTGTTCTAAAATATTTTATTTGTTCTGCATATTTTTTATTATTTGTGTCCTCATCATAAATTTCGATACCTTTAGTTTCCTCTTCATTAGCTGTTTCCAAGTCAATAATAGGAGCATTATTTTGAATTAAATATATTGAATAATTCATTTTATAATCATGTAATAATTCTTTATATTTATCTTCTGGTATATCTGAATAATTTTGTAGAATTAACCATTCTAATATTTCTTTTACATTTGACGATATGTCCAATTTTATGCTATCTTCAAGTTTGACTTCCAGACTATTAATATTTTCTAAAATACGTTTTGAGCTATCTATTAGTGAAAGATATGATTCTGTTTTCATTTTATCTAGTCTGTCAATTTTATCCATAGCTTTTGCATTTTCTATTATTTTATCCAATTCTTCTTGAGAAAGATTTTGCTTATTTCCGGAAACTTGAATTATTTTTTTATTTAAAGGGTTTTTTAAATCTTCTGCTTTTATTTTTATAATTCCATCTGTATCAATTTCAAAAGTAATTTGAATTTCTGGAATACATCTTTTCTCTTTTTCTATTCCTGATAAAATAAAATCTCCAATCAAAAAATTATCTTTTGTCGATTTTCTTTCTCCTTCATATATTTTAATAGCAATCCATTCAGTATAATCTGTATCTGTCGTATATTTTCTAGTTTTTTTAACTGGTATGATTGTACCCCTCGGAATTAAAAAATCCATTATACCACCAGATGTTTCCAAGCCAATAGATAAAGATGTTCTATCAACTAATAATAATTTATCTTCAATATCAGAATTACTTGTTAACATATAACCTTGAATAGATGCACCAATTGATACTACTGTATCTGGATCAATAGAACAATTCACGTCTTTATTAAAAAATCTTTCTACACTATATCTAATAATAGGAATTCTAGTCATACCTCCAACCATAATTATTTCGTTTATTTTATCTTTTTCTAATTCACATATCTCTAACACATCATTTAATGGTTTTACAGCCAATCTTATTAAATCTTCAGTTATTTCATTTAATTTTTCTCTACTAATAGAAACAGATAAATCCTTATTTTCAAAAAAATTATTTATTTTTAATTTAGTATTTAAATTATCCGTTAAAGCTATTTTAGTTTGTTCTGCTAAAAATTTTAATTTTTGTAATGCATTCTCATCTATTTTTTCTATAAAATAATCTTTATTAAATTTATGTTCATTTACAAACTCGTTTATAGTGTATTCCATAATCTTATTATCAAAATCAGAACCACCTAAATTATTATTACCACAAGAACCTAATACTTCATATACTCCATTTGATATATACAAACAACTTACGTCTAATGTACCTCCACCTAAATCATAAACAATAATATGTTTATTTGAGTTATTCAAATTCTTACCCAAACCATAACATAGGGCAGCAGCAGTAGGCTCATTAATTAATCGTAAAACATTAAAACCGCCATTCTGTGCACATTTTTTAACTATTTCTCTTTGCATTTTATTAAAATATGCTGGTACTGAAATAACTGCATTTGTAATTATGATATCCGAATTAAATTTACTTGATAAAAAAGTTTCTGCTCTTGATTTAAAACTCATAAATAAATGAGTCGATATTTCTTCCGGATAATAGTATTTACCAGAATTTGAATCTAAAATTTGTATATTATCTGATTCATCAGGAATTAATGTATAAGCCAAAATATCAAGTTGCGATTGTGTTAAATCAGAATATTTTTTACCCAATAATTTTTTAATTTCATATACTAAAAATACATTTTTAATGTTTGATTCTGTATTAGTCTTTTCAAATATATCTTTTCGCAAATATGCTTCTTTACCAATTATTTTCTTATTTTCAGTTATGGAAATGACTGTTGGAATGACCTGTGAATTATCATAATCTCCAATAATAAGTGCTTTATTATTATACCATACTGATAAACACGAATTCGTAGTTCCAAAATCAATTCCCAAACATAGATTATCATAATTATTCTTAGCTTGATTAACTTGATTAACTATATCTGATTGGTTTGTTTGATTATTCAAATTAGTAGAACTTGGGAAAATCTCCATTTTATATCAGTTTAATATTAATTAAATTCTTAAGATAAAATTAATTTAATTATAATTATTATATTATGCCAGGTGGTTTGATACAAATTGCAAGTTATGGTTCACAAGACTTAACTTTGACAGGTAATCCGCAAATAACCTATTTTAAAATAGTATTTAGAAGATATACTAATTTTGGTATAAGAACTGTTGAAATACCATTCGATAATACAGTCGATTTTGGTTCTACATCTACTGTTACAATTCCAAAATCGGGAGACCTATTAACCAAAACTACTTTAAAAATAAAATTGCCGGGTTATGATTTAACTGAATTAAATAATAATCTGATAAATGATATTCAGTTAACTAATTCACAGTCAATAGATTTACAAAAATATTATTTATATTATGATTATTTTATTAATTTTATTAATAAACTAACAAATATAGTAAAAACTTTTTATACACAGAGTAATGCCAATATTAAATCTATTGCATATATACAAGATTTAAAAAATTATATTTTAAAATTTATACAACAAGATGAATATTTAGAATTTTTTAATATTGTAAATTATTATTTATATAATGGTATTGAACCACAAAAACCAAATATTCCTAATAAATACGCAAACACATTTACGAATGCATCGTTATTTTATTTAAACAAACAAAATGTATTAACTTATATTTATGAAAATTATGAAGTAATTGAATATAGTTATGATATGTTTGAATTTTTAATTAATGCAAATATGGATATTTTACAAGAACTGAATGATGTACTATATAATAAATTAATAAATATATTTAGCACAGAAAATATAGTAAAAATGGGATGGACTAAAAAAATAGGAATTTTTATAATGGATAATATAGAAATGTTTATCGGCAGTAATTCTGTCACTACAATGAGTTCAAATTATATGGATGTGCATGGACAATTAAATTATAAAAATAGAGAAATTTATAATAAAATTATAGGCGACGATCTTGATTTGAATAATTCAGCAATAAGTAATGATTCAAAATATTTATATGTACCACTACCATTTTGGTTTCAAAATAATTATGGATTAGCTGTTCCATTAATTGCTCTACAATTTAATAATATTCAAATTAAGATTAAATTTAGAAATTTTATTGACTGTGTTTTTTTTGATATTGCAAATATTACTTCATTGACCAATGTAAACATACGAAATAAAATTATAGATGTAATATTAAGTAATACTATCAATATATTTAAGTCACAACTAGAAATTACAATGTTGTTACAGTACGTTTATCTCGATAATATAGAACGCAAAAAATTTGCACAATCTAGTCATGAATATTTAATAACTCAGGTTCAAGAGCTAGTATTTACAAACGTTTCACCATTCAATTCTAATTTTGAATTAGATTTTTTTCATTGTTGTAAAAGTATGTTTTGGACTGCAAATCAATATAAATATATAAATAATGTAACCGGACAAAATTCATATGATAAATACACAATAACAACATATCAACCGTCGTATTATATTGATAATAATAATTACAAAAAATATTTAATAATGTTATACAATTATGGTTCTTTATTTAATATTGATAGTTTTATTGAAGGTCTAAATATTATAAATACGTCTTCTATCAATAATGATTTTTTAATTGCAGATATATCAACCGCAATAATAGAAAATGGCAAATTTAAAAATTATGAATATACTCCTTTTATTTCATCGCAAATAACTTTAAATGGTGTTTCCCTTGTAGCACAAGATAGTCCTTATTTTAATTATTTACAACCGTATAATTATTATAAAAATACACCTGCTTTAGGTGTTAATGTTTATTCATTTTCTTTAAATCCAACAGAAACACAACCAGCAGGGGCTTGTAATTTGAGTAGAATACCAAAATCTTCCTTGAAATTTAAAATATTAAATCCAGATAATAATCTTATTAATGTTGATACAAATAATAATTACAATGTTATTGATAATTTATCTTCAAATAATTTAAATAATTATAAGATAAATGTTCAAGTGGAAAATTACAATATTTTAAGATTTATAGGCGGAATTGTAGGAATAGCATTCACATATTAAATAATTAAATATTTATATTTATAAAAACTCTAAATAATAAATAATAATTAATTATTAGTATTTAGAGTTTTTATAAATATAAATAATTATAGTATCTATAAATATAAATGCCAGGAGGTTTTATACAATTATTAGCAACCGGTAAAGAGTCAGAATATTTAAATGATGTGCCTAACATTTCATTTTTTAAATGTTATTTTAGAAGACACACAAATTTTTTTATGAATAATATAGAAATATTTTCAAATTATTACGAAAAAAATGGATATAATACAGTTATTATACCTAAATCAGGAGATTTGCTATCAAAAGGATATTTAAAATTTACTTTTAACGAAAATTATATAGAAATATTAAATAATTATGCAAATTTAGCATCTACTCTTATCATAGATATAACTACTTTTTATGATTCATATAATATTTACATTAATCAATATAGTAAAAAATATATTTCTGATATACTTATACCAAAATTTACTTTTACTTATAACAAAATAAATTATTTAAATTTAATGA
>JBDNHS010000399.1:0-4862 GCA_041688685.1 Kapaibacterium sp. (SeqCode) | reverse complement strand
TTAAGATTTTCAATATTTTGAATACTTGTTATTAGTTTATTTGTGTCTTTGTCAATATAAAACTCGTGTCTAAGAATATTTGCTTCAACGAGATAATATTAATTCTTGTCAATTTCACTTTTATTTTTTAGAATATTAAATGAAATAGTATTAGTTAAAATAATTATTAATAATATTAACCCGAAAATACTTGCAAATATTAGTAATTTGCTAAAAAAGGATATATTTAATTTATTCATATTTAATTTTATTTGAACACAAAATTAAATTTTATTTGTTAAGGCATAATGAAGTTTTAGATAATTTATTAAATTTATTTAAATATTTTTTTTCTATTTGAATACATTTTACTTTATTTTGTATTTATTTTTAAATTAAGTTTAAACAATTTAATACCTTAAAGTAATATTTATTAAGTTTGTAACTATACTTTCATCAACTTTTACATTATGAAAAATTTAAATAAAAATATAATAATTAATACATCTGAATTGGGTGCAGGGTCAAGAGGTTCTTCTACTTTTTACAATGCATTAATAAATATTGCTCAAACAAAAGAAAATTTAACTTTTAATAAAGTTAATAAAATTGAAATAAAAGATAAAAATGAGCTCTTGGGATTAGAGCCAGAAACTAAATTTGCAAAAAGAATTGATTTGATAAATGATATTTTGAAAGAAGCAAGTGACACTATTTTTGATAATCTAAAAAAATATAATTTTAATTTAGTTCTAAGTGCTGATCATTCTAACGCTTTGGCAAGCATTTCTTCACTCAAAAAATTAGCTAATAACAAAAGAATTGGTGTAGTGTGGATTGATGCTCATTACGACATCCATACACCATATACAACTCCCTCTGGCAATGTTCACGGTATGACAATTGGTGCTGCATTAGGGCTTGATAATTTACAAAGCCAGAGAAATGAAATTAGAAGTAAAACTAAAGATAATTGGGATATAATGAAAAATATTTATGATATTAATCCCAAAATTAAATTTGAAGATGTTTGCTATATTGGTGTTCGAGACTTCGAAAAAGAAGAAGAAGAGTTAATTAATTCAAACAACATAAAATCATTTACTATTAACGACTTACGTAAAATTGGTGCTAAAGATTTAGCTAATAATGTTTTAAATTATTTTACTGATTGTGAGTATATATATATATCATTTGATGTTGACAGTTTAGACCCTGATTTAATATCTTATGGAACTGGTACGCCTGTCAAAAATGGTATTTATTTACAAGAAGCAATAGATCTCTTTGATACATTTTTGGATTCTCCGAAAGTAATAATCTCAGAAATAGTAGAAATCAATCCATTATTAGATGACAATAACTTTACAATGCTCAATACCTCCTTAAATTTAATTGAAGTTATATTAAATAAAAAATAAAATAATTAAATATTCAAGAAATATGTCAAAACACATTAATAAATTAATACTCGTTTCTAAAATAATTCTTTTATCAATTATTTTTTATAATAATCAAACATTTATACTTTATTCTCAAACTTCAAAACAAAGTATTATATTAAAAGGAATTATATCTGATTCTTTAGTTAACTTACCTTTAATTTCTTCTAATATCAGAATATCAAACACCGAAATTGGTACTAAGTCTGACATCAAAGGGAATTTTTCTCTACAAATTGATTTTCTATATTTTGCAAATAATATAGAAATTAATTATCCTGGTTATCAAAAGTACACTAAAACCATTAGTAGTTTACTAAATAGTTTAGAAACTAAACTTGATAATGATATACTTTATTTAGAATTCAAATTAGTTCCGAATAATTTCAAATCACAATCAGTGATAATATCTGCATCTAAAAATGTTCAGAATTCGCAAGACATACCAATATCGGTTTCTATCATTGAAAGTGACTTTATTAAATCAAGATCACAAAATTCTTTAGAAAGAATATTGCAATATGTACCTGGGGTTGAAGTTAATAATGATAATATTAGCTTAAGAGGTTCATCGGGGTTTACTTTTGGAATTGGCTCAAGAGTTAGTTTATTACTCGATGGCTTCTCTATGTTGGCAGCAGATAATGGTGATATGAAATTTGATGCATTGCCCTTTTATAACATTGAAAGAATAGAAGTCATCAAAGGCTCTGGTTCTGCTTTATATGGCACAAGCGCAATAGGAGGTGTAATAAATATTATCACTTCACCACCAACAGAAGATTTGAGCATAAAATCAAGACTATTTTCTGGGTTTCATTCACAACCTAATTATGATGAATGGAAATTTGACGGTGGTAATTTAATAAATTCTGGTGTTGACTTAAATATATCTCAGAAAATAGATAATTTTTCTTATACTACTTCATTAACTTATTTTAATCAAAATGGTTATAGATTAAATGATAAAGCAGAAAGATATGCTATTTTTTCTAAGCTATATTATAATATAGAAGACAAAACATTTTTAGATTTTACTATTAACCATACCAATAATCAACAAGAGAATTGGGTATATTGGAAAAGTTTGACTCAGCCATTTTTGCCAGATACATATCCAGCTAATTCCGAAAATAATACTTCAATCAAAACTGCAGGAATTTTAAATCTAAAACATATTATTAATGAAGACAATTATCTAGTTTTAAAATCAGGTGTTTATAATACTTACTTTAATAACAATGTTATTTTGGATAATAACACTTTAAGAAAATCAGATGCAAATTCTATAAATATAGATGCACAATACAATAGTAAAATTAACGAAGATGTTTTTATAACTTTTGGGATTAATAATATTACAAATCTTGTTAATTCTATTACTTATGGAAATAATAACCAAAACATTTTGTCAACTTATTTTCAATCTGAATTAAATCACGTTGATAATTTAATTGTTACTATCGGAGCAAGATTAGATTTAGAAAATACATCAAACTTGAATAACAATTTGATATTTTCGCCTAAGTTAGGTTTAAATTATAATATTTGGGACCAACAATTCAGATTATCCGCTGGTCGTGGTTTTAGAGCTCCTTCAATTGCTGAAAGATTTTCAAATATTAATTTTCAAGGATTTTCTGTGGAACAAAATCTAAGTTTGAAAGCAGAAGAAAGTATCTCATTTGAAATTGGAACAAATAAAAATTTAATTTTTGATGATTATAGTCTTAATATAGATTGTGCCGTATTTTATAATAAATTTAATAATTTTATCGACCCAAGTATTAATATAAATTCAGAAAATGTGCCAGTAATTCAATTTAAAAATATCGTTGACGCACAAATTTTGGGAATGGAATTAAGTGTAAAACAACTTTTCTTTAATTTTATAGGATTTGAGAGTTCATTGACTTTGATGGACCCAAGAGATTTAGTTACAAATACAACTTTAAAATATAGGTCTAAGTTATTGTGGTATAATAGATTAATTTTACCTATTACAAAATCTTTGCAATTTCAAGCGGATTATAGATATAAAGAAAGAGTTGAAAATATTGACGAGAATTTAAAACTTCAAATTAGTGATTATGATTTTAGAGTGCCAATTAATGTGGTTGATTTTAGAGTTTTATATGATATAAATGTTGATTTTGATTTGCCTATAAAACTCGCATTAAATGTAAATAATGCTTTTAATTATTATTTTGTTGAAATGGTTGGTAGCTTAGCACCAACCAGATTTGTTAATTTTCAATTAGAATATGCTTATTAACTAGTTACTTGATTCTATCAATTAATTTTTCTATTTCATTGATATTCTTAAAATTGAGAAACAACTTTTCATATTCAGAATTTTTTAATTCAATAACATAAACTTCTTTAAATTTCGTTACATCCCAAAAATGTTTTTGCTTGTTTTTATAATATGTCCCAGCTGTAATTAAAAATGGAAAACTTGTGCCTGGGATTCTCCAGCCTGCGAACCAATCATATTTTGCATCTTTTTTGTAAATCTTTTCTATATTGTTGATATTTACTTTTATCAAAGATTTAAAAGCCCATAATTTATGTGAACCCAATATTTCAAATTCTATATTTTCGTCAATTAAATTTATTTTTACCATAGTATTACACCCTTCTAAAATTAGTTTTGATTTACTGTTTCAATATTTTCTTTACCAAACCTAACAGATACAATAGTTGATAATCCAGTCTCTTGTTGAGTAATTCCATACAAAGTATCTGCTGCTTCCATCGTTTTTTTATTATGAGTTACAATTAAGAATTGCGTTTTATCAGTAAATTGCCTAATCATATTTATAAACCTTCCAATATTTGCATCGTCAAGTGGAGCATCTACCTCATCTAAAATACAAAATGGACTTGGTTTTACCATATAAATTGCAAATAATAATGCTATTGCTGTTAAAGTTTTCTCACCACCTGATAGCATTTCAATAGAATGTGGTTTTTTACCTGGTGGTTTTGCAGTTATTTCTATATCAGATTCTAATATATTACCGTCAGCTAATTTTAAGTCCGCAAAACCCTCTTCATCGAATAATTTTGTAAATAAATATTTGAAATTTTCTTTTACTTTTTCAAAAGTTTCGCTGAAATTTTGTTCTGCTTTTTGATTAATTTCATTTATTGTTTCAATTAAAGTTTTCTCAGCTTCAAATAAGTCACTGATTTGATTTTGTGTAAAATTCAATCTATTATTTTGTTCTTCAAATTCTTCTAAAGCCAAAAAGTTAACACTACCGATTTCAGACAATTTCTTTTTTAATTCAACTACATTATGTTTATGTTCAATAAAATTATATTCTTCACTTTCATAATTAAGATTACTGATTTCTAAATTATATGTTTCAAATAATTTATTATTTATTATATTTTTATTGGTAATCAACTCATTAAAATTCAAATCTAATTTGT
>JBDNHS010000398.1:0-3151 GCA_041688685.1 Kapaibacterium sp. (SeqCode) | reverse complement strand
TATTTCTTTTTGAATTTTACAGGTGTGACAAGTTTTATGTGTAATATTTAATATATCAATTCTATTTTTACGTTTTTGATATTCTTCTTGACGTTTAATAGAATCGCATTTTTTACATATATCATGATATCCATCTTTTTTATTTTTATTACGATTATATTGTAATATATTATGGTCTTCTTTACATTCTACACATTTTTTTGTCTTTGTCACATCACTATAATCAATTAGTTCAGCTTTTCGTTGTCTGCATAATGTATACTGATTTTTTCTACACAATTTACAAACATTTATCACATAGTCTTTTTTTTGTCTTTATTTAATTCAAATAGCGTTATATCTTGGTCAATATTGCAAATATTACAGATTTTTGTTGTCATATATTACTTTTAAATATTATTGAATAATATTTAAGTTAATTTATTTATTATCAATTTTTTATCGATTTTAGGAACTTCCCGCAATTTAAGTTCTTTACCCTTGGCAGTTAAAATTTACCAAGCCTTGGATCTCCAGACGTAGCTAAGACCTCAAATACACCATTATCTAGAGATAACAGTGAAACATCGTGTGTACCCATTTTATTATCGGAGTCATATTTTTTTCAAAACATAACCTTGTTTCATTATTTATATATTTATATATGTATTATTAAATATGAAACAATAGGCTCTTTATCCTACCTTCTATAAGTTTCCTTATAGTTTAGACTATATCTTCAAGTTCATAATAAATGAACATGCTCTGCACTCGTGGATATTAACCATAGGAATATTTTTCCATTAGGTTATTTTATCTAGTCGTTGAACCTTCTAGCATTTTTCATTGCTAGCTTGGGTGCGGATTACCCAATTTTTAACCTTTTTACTATACCCAAGTAATTAGCTTGGCCCTTGATTATATTACTATATCAAGTTAGTAGTTAAAACTTTAGGGACTCCCCGCAGTTCACAGAGTTCCTTAATTAATACAGTTAACACCTATTAATCAAGTGTGGGGTTTCACCACAGGAAGCAGTTAACACACTATTAGTTTACCTCCCATATCAAAAATCATTACTTTCTTTTCACTAGTTTTTTTATCAAGACCATATGCAATAGATGCTGCAGTTGGTTCATTGATAATACGAAGAACATTTAGCCCAGCAATAACACCTGCATCTTTTGTACTTTGACGCTGGGCATCATTAAAATATGCCGGAACTGTAATAACTGCATTAGTTACTTTTTCTCCTAAATATGATTCTGCTATTTCTTTTTGATTAGTTAATATCATTGCCGATATTTCTTCCGGAGTAAGAGTCTTCTTCTCACCTTTATATTCAACAACTATTGCACAATTGCCATTGCGACCTTCAACCACTTTATATGGGAGAGTTCGAATGTCTTCTTGTGTTTTTGGATCAGAAAATTTATGTCCAATTAGTCGTTTAATATCAAATACTGTATTCGCTGTATTTGATGATGCTTGATTTTTTGCTGCATCGCCTACAAGTTTTTGACCATCTTCGGTAAATGCTACCCATGATGGAGTAGTTCTATTTCCTTGGTCATTTGCTATGATTTCTACTGAACCATTTCGATAAACACCCACACAACTATAAGTCGTACCCAAATCAATACCAATTGCGTAGCTTTTTGAAGTTTGAGCTGTTTGAGCAGTTTGAGCAGTTTGTGCAGTTTGAGAAGTTTCCGTTGACATGTATTATAATTTAAATAAAGAAATAAAATTTTAAATTAATTTATATATTTTAAAATTTTATAGTTAATAGTTAATATTAAAAATTCATATGATAATTTGAATGATATTTATTGTTAGACTTGTAATCATAATGTAAATTTAACATTGGTAGTGATAGTCGTTCTTTTATTATATTATTTGATTCTTTTCTTACACCTCCTTTATGGGACCTAGGAACAAATACACTTGCATCTTTTGATAATTTCATTGTTCGTTCTTCATCAGGTCTAATCATTGGTAATGGCAATCTTACGTCTATTATAGGCTCAGGTACGGACACAGGCTCAGGTACGGACACAGGCTCAGGTACAGACCCCATATTTTTAGGAACAAATACACTTGTATCTTTTGATAATTTTATTGTTTGTTCTTCATCAGGTCTAATCATTGGTAATGGCAATCTTACGTCTGTTATAGGTTCAGGTTCAGACCTCATATTTTTAGGAACAAATACTCTTGCATTCATTGTCGTCAATAATTTTTTATCATATTGTTCTTCATCTTTAATATGACATTGTGATAAAAACTTTGAAAAATGACATATTAGAGTATTTGATAAATCAGTACTATATATTCTGTTCCAGTCAACAATTTTTCTGCTTTTAGAAATATTATCTTTATCTGCGATTGTAAGTTTAGATTCATCAATCAATGGTTCAATATCTTTATAACTCACATATTGTAAATGATGATATGGAGTCATTGTTGGTTTAGTCCTGTATAATTCTAATTTTGAATTTATCATTATATTTAAATTAGCAATATTTTTTTGTATATAAGTAGATAAACTAGATAATGTAGGGGGGAATATTGTGTCATAAAACCATTCATTATGAGACTCATTATAATTTAAATAATATTTACACACCCAATCAATTCCTACAACATATTTTTCACAAATTACATCTTCTGTCGTATGATTTTCTCTTAACAAACGATTGTATTCTATTTTCAAATGGTCAGAGTTATATTGTCCCACTTTTTCTAAATCTTCTGTAAAATTCAATAATGGATTATAATTTACATCCGATATATCTACAAAAAGATTAATTGGATAAGTACTATTCAAATATTCTTCTAATCTCTTATATGCTGTTTCTCCATCTTTTGGATATGTTCTTTTAAATGGGATTATCGGACCTCTTGATTTATATAACCTTTTCGCCTTACCTATTATGTTATTTATTGTAGTAAAAAGTTTAGTACAAAAAGTCCAATTAATTGATTCATAATGTGTATCAGTGTCATAATTCATTAGATATGTGCCTTGATTTACTAATTCTTCATGATATGCATTTATTATTAAATTCAAGTCTGTATTAGGATTTATTTTAAATAATGCACTTGGAACACTTATCAAAACATCAGGAATAAAATCATTACCTAACAAACCAAATAACATTAATATATC
>JBDNHS010000397.1:0-7009 GCA_041688685.1 Kapaibacterium sp. (SeqCode) | reverse complement strand
TAGATTTTGATCATTTTGTAATTATCCAAACTGCCTTTCTTGGTGATACTACGCTTACATTTTACCTTTGTCAATTTATCAAAAATTACTTCAAAAAACATAACAAAGAATGTAAAATTACTTTTGTTACAATTCCCACTTGGTATGATTTGGTAAAAGAAGTTACATCAATTGATAATATTATACTTTACGATAAAAAAAATAAACACAAATCTATTTTATCAACTCTCCAAATCACTAAAGAAATAAATAATCTCAAGCCAGACTGTATAATTTCTCCACATAAATCTACCAGAACATCTATATTAGTCAAATTTATTAATGCTAAATATAAAATTGGTTTTGATATTGCTAATTTAAGTTTTGTTTATAATTATAAATCTATTTATCAAAAAAACAACCACGAAATTGTAAGGATACTAAGTCTGTTGAATGGATTTAGAGAATTTGCAAATATAAAATTTAATAATGAATATTTGGCTACAGTAAGTAAAGTAGATATTTTAGATAAAGTAGATAATGAAGATTTAAAAAGAGTTACTCAAGACGAAAATAATGTTAAAGAAATAAGTAATTTTATTTCAAATAGTTTAACGAATAATGAATTTATAATTATAGCCCCAGGTTCAGTTTGGGCAACCAAAAAATGGAATTCGAAATATTACGCAGAATTAATTTCATTAATAATTAGTAAATATCCGAAATTTAAAATAATTATAACAGGTGGTATAGCGGATATTGATACCTCAAATGAAATTATGTCTCATTTGAAAAACATAAATAATGTAATATTTGATAATCCAATGGTTGAAAAAAATAATATTTTCGATTTGACTAATAAAACCTCTTTGGATTTATCTCTTTTTTTATTCTCAAAATCAATTTTAACTATTACAAATGATAGTGCTCCAACTCATCTTTCGGAATTAGTGAACAAAAATGTTCTGACAATTTATGGTCCTACTTCACCAAAATTTGGATTTTCACCGAGATTAATTAATTCTGCTTATATTCAATTAGAAAATTTAGATTGTAAACCTTGCCATATTCACGGAAAAAATGTTTGTCCGATAGGAACCCACATCTGTATGAATTTATTGAAACCTGATGTAGTATTTGAAAAAGTGAATGAACTTTTGGCAAATATATTAGAAAAAGATTAAAATGTTAATTAAATTTCTAAATTTAGGATTGAAATTTTATTTAAAAGTTGTTTAATGTTTTAATCTTTTGTATTTTCGTTGTATTCTAATTACAATTTTCTAAAAAATCTATTGCATTAGTTGAATTGGTCAGAATTTATAAAATTTTAATCAATAATTCAAAAAAATGTCAATAAATAAAGTTGAAAAAATACTTAAGTGTGATTGTCTATTTTTGTTTTAATAAATCTAATTTATTTTGCATAAATTAACAAAACAAAACACGAAAAAATAAAATTGTAAATATAGAAGTAATTAAAATTGTAATAAATAAAGATAATTTAAATTAAAACTTATGGCTGAATTAATAAAATTAGTTCCATTGTTACCTTTGTTAGGTTTTACCTTCCTTGGACTTTTTGGCAGTAAAATAAAAAAAGAAGGCTTAATTGGTGCAATAGCAACAAGTACAGTTTTAGCTTCATTTATAATTACGTTTTTTATATTTTTGGATATACTTAATCATCCATTGGAAAGACCAGTTATTGTAAATTTATTTAATTGGATATCTGCAGGTGATTTCAGTGTTAATGTATCTTACCAAGTCGATCAATTATCAATATTATTTACAATGATAATAACTGGTATCGGCTCGCTTATTCATATTTACTCAATCGGTTATATGCACGGCGACAAAGGGTTTTTTAGATTTTTCGCCTATCTGAATTTATTCATTTTTATGATGTTGAATTTAGTGCTTTCAAGTAATTTATTACTTACTTTTTTTGGTTGGGAAGGTGTTGGATTAGCTTCTTATCTATTGATAGGATTTTGGTATGACCAAAAATTCCCAGGTTATAGAATTACTTGGACTGGACACGCTGCCAATAAAGCATTTATAGTAAATAGAGTTGGTGATTTTGGATTTTTGATTGCAACGTTTTTGGTATTTGTTACTTTTGGAACATTAGAATATCAAGAAATAATAGATATAGCAGTTGCTAATTCGACTACTTTTATGAATAGCGGAATTATATTTGCAATTACTATGTTAATGTTTTTGGGTGCGACGGGTAAGTCAGCACAAATTCCACTTGCAGGCTGGTTGCCAGATGCGATGGCTGGACCAACCCCAGTATCAGCTCTAATTCATGCTGCGACTATGGTAACGGCTGGTATTTATTTAATTGCACGTAATTCAGTATTGTTTGCATTATCACCAGAAACTTTATCTATAGTTGCTGTAGTAGGTGTTGCAACTGCTTTTCTTGCTGCAACAATTGGCATAGTTCAAAATGATATCAAAAAAGTTTTAGCATATTCTACAGTAAGTCAGTTGGGCTTTATGTTTGCAGCACTTGGCGTTGGTGCTTATACTGCTGCTGTTTTTCACGTTATGACTCACGCATTTTTTAAAGGTTTGTTATTCTTAGGTGCAGGTTCGGTAATTCACGGAATGCACCACCAACAAGACATCAAAAAAATGGGTGGTCTTAAAGCATATATGCCAACAACATATAAAACATTTTTTGTTGCAACTTTAGCAATTTCTGGTATTCCATTTTTTAGTGGATTCTTTTCGAAAGATGAAATCTTATGGTTATCTTTCTCACAAGGTAATCCAATTATGTGGCTGTTTTTAGTATTGGCTGCTTTTTGTACTGCTTTTTATATGTTCAGATTACTTTATCTTACATTTGAAGGTAAAGAAAGATTTAATACTCACAAAGTACACCCCCATGAGTCTCCTAAAACTATGACTATTCCATTAATCATATTAGCAGTTTTGTCTGCTTTTGGTGGATTATTGGGAGTTCCTTATGCACTTGGTGGAAATACTTTTCCAAATGCACTTGAACATTATTTAGAGCCAATATTCAAAAATGCAAATCAAATAATGGGGCGTTCTGGAGCTCACTCAATTCATTTAGAAGAATATATTTTAATGGCATTCTCTACTTTAGTAGCAATTGGAGCAATTTTATTAGCTAAAAAATATTATAGCGATGAAAACTGGACTGCACCAAGAAAAATAGTTCATAATATGAAAACTATGTATAAAATTCTTGTTCACAAGTGGTATCTTGACGAAATTTATTATAAAGTTTTTGTAGACCCATTATTTGCTGCATCAGAATCATTATTATGGAAAATTACTGATACAAATATTATCGATGGTCTTGTAAATGGTACAGCGAAACTTATTTTTTCTATTGGTGATAAAATCAAAAAAATACAATCGGGTTTAGTACAAAATTATGCTCTAATGATGATGGTAGGTATAGTTTGTATTCTAGGATATATGATTTTAAAATAATTATCAATATAATAACTTTTAAAATTATTACAGTTTTTTTCAAAATTAATATTAATCAATATTAATAAATACAAATAAAGATTAATTCAAAATCAAATTTATAAAATTATGACTTCTTTATTACTTTTGACATTATTTTTGCCTCTCGTAGGTTCGTTATTGACACTATTTTTGAATAGAGATAATGTAAAATTAATTAAAAATTTCACTTTTGGCTTGTCATTAGTAACTTTTATAGTTTCTATAATTTTGTACTCTGGATTTGATTCTTCCAATCCAAATTACCAATTTGTAATTGATTTGCCTTGGATAAATACCATTGATGCCGGTTTCAGAATTGGTGTTGATGGAATGTCAATGATGATGGTACTTCTAACAACTTTCATCTCTTCTATTGCAGTTCTTAATTCATTCGAATCTATTCATAAAAAAGAAAAAGAATATTACATAATGGTCGGTTTACTTCAGTTTGGAATGACTGGTGTATTTCTTTCATTAGACTTGTTTTTATTCTACATTTTCTGGGAATTGATTTTAATACCAATGTATTTTATTATTGGTATATGGGGTGGTAAAAACAAGATTTATGCCTCAGTTAAATTCTTCTTATTTACTGTAGTTGGTTCACTTTTTATGTTAGTAGCGATAGTTTGGTTAGGTTATTACGCAGGTACTAACTTACTAAATATGCCAAGTGGATTTACTACCAATTTAATGACTTTAAGTAGTGTATCAAGTAAGATACCTTTTGAAATACAAAAATGGATGTTTTTAGCATTTGCACTTTCTTTTTTGATAAAAGTTCCAGTCTTCCCATTACATACTTGGTTGGCTGATGCACACACCGAAGCGCCAACTCCAGGTTCGGTAATTTTAGCAGGTGTTTTATTGAAAATGGGTACTTATGGTTTGATTAGATTTAATTTAGATTTATTCCCACAAGCATCTTTTGTTTATGCAGGTGCTATTTCTACTCTTGCTGTAATTGGTATAATTTATGGTGCATTAGTAGCGATGGTACAAGTTGACGTTAAAAAATTAGTAGCTTATTCTTCTGTATCCCATTTAGGATTTGTTGTTCTTGGTATTTTTTCGATGACTGCAGAGGGAATTCAAGGTGCTGTTATCCAAATGGTTAATCACGGTTTATCAACTGGTATGTTATTCATTTGTGTAGGTGTAATTTATGAAAGAAGACATACAAGATTAATGAGCGAATTTGGTGGTTTAGCTAAAGTTATGCCAGTGTTTACAGTGTTCTTTGCTATTGCAATGTTTGCTTCAGTTGGGTTACCTGGTTTGAATGGTTTCGTTGGGGAATACCTAACATTAATAGGTGCCTTCAAATCTCCCTTTTTGAATAACTATGTTTATGCAATATTAGGAGCAACTGGTGTTATTTTTGCAGCAGTATATTTATTAACTATGTTCCAAAAAGTTATGTTGGGTCCGAATGATAACCCTGCAAACCACGCATTAAAAGATTTGAATAAAAATGAATTGGCAATGATGATTCCAATGGCTTTATTTATTATTTGGATTGGTGTTTTTCCAAATACATTTTTACAAATATCTGATAATTCTACAAAAGCATTAGTAAATAAATTAGAACTCCTAAAATTTGGTAAAACTCATTATACTTTGCCAAATGATACTTTGAATATAAATAATAAGTAATTTTATTTAAATGATTTTTTTTAATTCCTTAAAATTTAAACTTATAAACTAACGATACGGATTTTCAAATGGGTTTAGAACTTTTATTATCATCTCCAATTATTTCAATTGCTGTATTTTGTGTATTAGCAATATTTGTTGATGCTGTTAAATTAGATAATAAAAAAACTAGTTTTATCTTTAGTATTATAGCTTTGATAGTAACTATTGGTTTTGCCATTTATACACTTACTTTACCAACGGAACTATTGACACAAGTTGATAGAGCAAGTTCTTTGACAAAAGGAATGATTAAGTTTGGTGGTTATGCTTCGTATTTAGACATAGTATTTTGTATTTCTGGGATACTAACTATACTTGCTGCAAGACCTTACTTTTTAAATGAAAAGTATGAACACAACGAACTTTATAACTTAGTACTTTTTGCCATAAGTGGAATGATGATGATTGCCCACGCTGGTGATTTATTATCTTTATTTATTGGTATAGAAATAATGTCTATTTCTTTTTATGTATTGTCAGGTTATTTTAGAACTCATACCGAATCTGTAGAAGCATCATTAAAATATTTCCTTTTAGGCGCATTTTCTACAGGATTCTTAGTTTATGGTATGGCAATGATTTATGGTGCCACTGGTTCTTTAAATTTAAGTGATATATCTGTATTAATTTCAGCAAATCAATTTAATCAAACATATTATCTCATTGGTTTTGGTTTAATGATAATTGGATTGTCATTCAAATTAGCGGCATTTCCTTTCCACCAATGGGCTCCCGATGTATATAGTGGTTCACCAACTGTAATTACATCTTTTATGAGTACAGCCGGTAAAGCTGCTGCAGCGATTGCTTTCATCATAATTACAAGAGCATTAATTCCAACTGAAATATTAACAGACGAACTGAAAAGTGTAGTTACTAAATCAAAAGATATTATTGCTGTTATTGCTGCATTAACTATGTTAGTAGGTAATATAACTGCGGTTGTTCAGAAAAATGTAAAACGTATGTTAGCGTATTCTTCTGTTGCTCACGCTGGTTATTTGTTAATGGGTGTTGTCGGTGGTAATGTTAGTGGTTGGACTGGAATATTATTCTATTCTACTGCTTATATGTTTATGCAAATTGGCGCATTTATTGTGTTATCTGTATTAGAAAGAGAAACTACAAAAAATCTTGAAGTTGAAGATTACAATGGACTAAGTAAAAAGCAACCGTTTTTAGCTGCAATAATGAGTATATTTATGTTCTCACTTGCTGGTATTCCTCCTTTTGCTGGATTTTTTGGTAAGTATTTATTATTTTATTCCGCTATACAAGGTGGTTATACTTGGTTGACTATAGTAGCTGTTTTCTCTTCTATTATATCAATGTATTTCTACATCGGTTTAGTATTGAATATGTACTTTAAAGAACCAAACGAAAATGAAATGGTACCTAACTATGGTACTGCAAAAATTACATTGATTTTATCAACTTTCGCAGTTATTATTTTAGGTCTTTTCCCTTCTATTATTGAAGGATTATTCAAAAGATTTTAGTAATGAAATGACAAATGTTGAATCTATTAATTTAAAATATTAAAAGTCGTTTTCTAACGACTTTTTTTGTTTTATCTGTTTCTTTTTATGAACTAATATGAAATATTAAAAAATTATGAAAGAAGTTGTAATTGCAGGCGGTACTGGTGCTATTGGTCAAAAATTATGTAAAGTTCTAATTGACTCTGGTTATAAAGTAATTGTACTTAGCAGAAAATTAAAAACTTATCAAAAAGATGGAGTTTACTATCAACCTTATCCAATTACATCAATTGAAATCGGTGAATTTTTTGAAGGTAAATTTGCTTTAATTAATTTAGCAGGACATCTTG
>JBDNHS010000396.1:0-4513 GCA_041688685.1 Kapaibacterium sp. (SeqCode) | reverse complement strand
TATCTCCATTAAATGTAGCTTTAGTAAATTCTTTTATCAGGTCCTGGGTTGATACTGGAGTTTTTGTCATAATTCTTTAATTTTAATAATTGTTTTATTTTGCAATGAAGGTGTTTCAGTGTATAATTAATACGAGTGTAAAGTTTTCTAATTTTTCTATCAAAATGTCACTAAACTCATTTTAGCTCTGGTAACGGCAGTATATTGATATTTTAATGATGGAATAAAAAAGGAATTCATAAATACTTTATCCCATTCTCCACCTTGTGCTTTATTGCATGTTATAGAATGACCATAAGCGGCTCTAATAGCACCAACATATCGATCATCGGAAGTGTTGCCTGTTTGGCGATAGACCTTATTTTTTTGGAATCGCTCGTGTCGCAGTCTATTTTCCTGTTCTAATTTTAATCCTTCAGGATTCAGAATACTTTCCACCAAGATATAATCTTCAATAATTTCTGTATCGCCATCAATGTTTTTTGAAGTTAATTTTACAGGTAAGAAATGTAGACCAGCCACATCTTCCATTTCATTTAAATTCACTTCAGATACTACTACGTGATCGCCGCTGTATAGCTGAAAATCATTTCTTCTCCAGGTTTGTGTGATTAGGAGAAGGTCTTCGTTTTCGATTGTTTTCGCATTGTAACCATACAAACGCTCACGAATATTATTGTTAAACATACTATTCATCTTATGGGTGGCACCGATTGAAACAACGGCTTCGTAACCATTTTTGTTATATTGGATTACATAAGAATTAGCAGCTTGACTAATGCTCGCTTTTTCTACTCCTTGCAGTTGAATTTTAGCTGAATGGTTTTCTATACCTTCACGAATTGCTACTGCATTTTTAAGGATATAACTACCGTCTTCTTGGCGTTTTACTTCTGTTAGTAAGTGTGAAGTTCCTTTTAGTTCAAATTTTGCCTTTAAATACTCCTCACACAAAGCCATAGAATCATTTTCATTTACCGGAGGTAATTGGTTTTTATCTCCTAAAAAAATAATTTTGTTATCACTGTGGCCGCTTTTTACAAATCGAATAAGATCATTCAGCAAAGCATTCTTAGAAGAAAACAAACTGCCTTCTTGTCTTTGTGCAGTTGCAGCTACCATAGACGCCTCATCAACAATGTATATTGACAAATCTTTAATTGGATTTTCCTTAATTGCAAAAATGATTTCTCCAGTTTCTGGATTCGATTTGGTATCGTATATTAACGAATGAATGGTTCCTGTAAGTGTTTTGGATTTACGACCTAGAATTCTGGCTGCCCTTCCTGTTGGAGCGACAATTTTATAATTGACAGCTTGAGCGTTCATATAGCTAATTAAAGCAGAGGTTATAGAAGTTTTCCCCGTACCTGCCGCACCACACAAAATATAGAAATCTTCTTTGTTTTCTGACTGAATAAAAGCGCTCATGCCTAACAAAGCCAATTTTTGTTGTGCTGTTGGGCAATCGAATTGTAAGTGGTCTAAAATTGTTATTGTGTTTTCCATAGCCTTGTTGTGTTTTTTATTTCAACAAGGCAAAGAAAAGGGGTATGTGTGCAAGGTTAGTGCGGAGGTTTATGGTGATGAGTGTGACGAAAATAAATAGGTTATAAACCATTGATTATTAATGTTACCATTTCAAAAAGATTCATGAAACCTTTTTTATAGTAGATATCTGTATTTAAGTCTTTATCATTATGAATAAAATGATTTCTCATATTTATTAACCCATAAAGATTTTTAATAGGGCGAAAATCTTGATTATTCATTTTTTGATTCCAAATAGCAAACGTCTTTTTCCATTCGGCAATTCTAGGTTCGTGTTCACTGTCCTCATAATATTGTTTGTATTCCTTTTTATAAACCCAAAATTTTAAACTTTTATCATCAACATACCAATCACCATCTTTTTTTTGAATTACAAATTCTTTATTAATTCTTTCAATTACCATATACAACGTAATATACGCATAAGCAAATGGCTTATCTGTTTTTGCATGATAATGCATATCGAAAGACTGTTCCAACAATATTTTTATTTCATCTAAAAAAGTATTTTGAGCCAAATCATGAATTCTTTTTGAACTTTCAAGTTTAACATTTATTTCTTTTATTTTAGTAAATAAATCTCTTAGATATATTCTATCAAAAAGTGATTTAATATTTTCAACAAGATTATTGTAATTTTGCTTACTAATCTCTTCAGTAATTGAAATATCTACTGATTCCTTTATAAAATAAGCATCAGCACCTTCATCAAGAAGTTTTTTCATATTCCAAGCTTTATTCGAAGCCGTAATAATTATAACTTGGATTCCTCTATTTATTTCTTTTATTTTCTTTAAAATTTGCACTCCTGAAAGTTCATTAATAGAATCATTTTGAATAGACTCTTCTTCTTCTTTTTTTAATCTTAAATCAAGAAAAATTACATCATGTGCTTCAAAATCACAATAGTTTGAAGCGCCTTCAAAATCTAAAATTTCAGTAGACTTAATTTTATTTGTGAATTTATTAATTATTTCTGATCCAATTATATGATTTATCAATTCAGTCCATCCTTTATCGGCATTATCGTCGATAATGAGAAAATTAAAGTTCTTTGATCTATCAGCCATTTTATTAACTGACTTAGTGTCAATGATAAAATCAGTATTGGCAAATTTGAACTTAAAATATAAATCAGTTGGAATTTCTAGCGTCTTTAACTCAATTTGCGCAGATTTAGCCAATCTGAATGCTCCCCATTCATTCGAAAGTTGATGACCGCTTCCTCTCTCGTTCGTTATTATTAATTTTGGTAGTACCTCGGTTTTAAATATGATTTCATTTAATTTGTCAGGAAAGGAATTTAAATTTAAATCGAATAAGTCAACTAATTTTGTTCCTGGTGTAAACAAAATTAAAGAGGTTAGCAGTTGCTTATTTCTTAATTGATTATTTATTATTTCGCAATCTGTTTCTGTTCCAATAAATATTATTGGAACAAATCGTTTTTCATTTAAGCTCTTTGTCAATCGAATGTGTAAACCAATTCTCAACCCAATATATTCAGTATCTTCAAAACCTAAACGTATTGGAATAATTATCTTTTCAATATCATTGTTTAATCGAAAAAGAGTATTCCGAACCCAATCATCTATTTTAGAATCAGTAATTAAGTCGGGGGTATATTCAATTCCCTCAATTTTTAGATTTTTCGAGAGGCTATTGTGTTTGTCTTCAATTATATAAATTTGATTATTTGCCATAATTTAAAATAGCTTTTTTAATAATTAAATTAATTTCTGCATATATATATTTAACTGTTTCTTTTTCTGATTTTTCTTCAAATAAAGTCATCTCATCCTCAGCACTATCATTAAAGGCAAAATAAAATAGTTTCCATAAATCTTTAAAATTTTGTTCTTGTGTGTCAAAAAAATGTAAATAATTAAAATTAAACGATGAACAAAACAAACTTTTTGCCAATCGATCTTTAATGATATTTATGCGTTCAATTTCATAATTTTCTCCATAAGCTAGTTTTTGCAAGTTGATTACATTGTCTAACTTATATTGTTCTAAAAAATTAATTAAATTATGGTAGAATCGATCTTTTTTTATAGCTTTAATATAGTTTTCATTCTCAAACTTAGTGATTGTAAAATCAACACCGCCACTAAAGATAACAAGTGGAATAGTATCTCTTAAAGCTTTTGCTACAATTTTAGCTTTGTCGTCGGTGGTTGGAAATGAATCATGAATACAAATTAATTTCGCAGTTTTATTAATTAATTCGATAGAATCTATTTTTTTTACGGAATCAATATGCTTTATAAAAAGAGTGTGTTTTTCTAATTCAACAATAAAATTAATTGCATAATTATTAGACATTTGTTGAGAATCATTATCATCAAATAGGTAAATCATTTTTGAAGTTTTAAGAGTAAAAAGTTAAAATATGAGTAAAACCCTCTACTTCAGAAGGAGAGATATGTTCTTTTTGTTTTATATTTTTATCCAAATCATAAATAATATTTAATTTGTTAAAATTATCATCTGGATTCTTTGATATAATAGTCCAATCACAAACTTGTATAAAACGTTTTTGAGCATCTTTAAAATCACCTCCTCCATCACTATCGAATAATTCCATTAAGTCTAATTTTTTTTCACAAGTAGAGCCCATATGAATAATTTTAATAATTCGTAATCTACCATCTTTGTTAGTTTTTCCCTCAAAAATAATTTTAACTTTATTACTTTTTTGTATTCTTTGAGCAATTGAATTTATGATATTTTTCAATCCATTAATTAATGCATCTACATCGGTATAGAATTCAGCTTTCTCAAGATTAACATATTCAATTTCTAAATTAAGATAATTGTTTCCAAATGATTCTATAACTATTTCTTCAACATATTTTTTTAATGAACCGTTATATATCTTAATACTTTCTTTAAATAGACTTATTTCAGTGTCAAAATGAAGGATAGGATGTTTTGATGGGTTTTTGCTACACCATTT
>JBDNHS010000395.1:0-3937 GCA_041688685.1 Kapaibacterium sp. (SeqCode) | reverse complement strand
CAAACAAATCTCCGATTAAATCTGACTCAAAATTTGTTACCAAGATTATTCCAGAAATCATCCCTATAAACAACATCAATATTGAGGGTAATGCTACTTTTTTCATCTTTTTACTCCAATTGTTTATAAATTATTTGTTATATATTATTTGTTTTCTACTTTCAACTTTGTTCTAATCAGCTACTTTATTCTACTTAGTTACGAATTTTCAATAAATAAGTTTCAGTAATTTTGATTATTAGATTAGTTATAATTTTATAAGTTTTTTAGTAATTAGCGTATTGTCTCTAAATTTAATGACAATGTTATAACTACCTTTTGAAATGATTACATCATTTAAATTAATTTCATTTGTATTTTGTGTATTTTTGATTATACTTCCTAAGTTATCATAAATAGAAACCTCAATTATATTTTGTATGTCAAAATTTTCATCATTTTGTAAATTATTCATATTTACAATTTCTTTAATATAAATAACACTTTCATTTGAAATAGGATTTGGATATATAATTAAATTATCATTTTGATTTAAATTTCCATAATCAAATTCTTCATTGTTAGAACTATAAATATTAAGCAAACAGTTTTGTAAGTTTGTAATTAATTTGTCTTTCGTATCAGCACCAGAGATGCAAACCTTGCATTTTTTGACGTCGTCTTTACCAAATATTCCGTTAAATTTTATGCCAAAAATACCACCTATGTCTCCAGTAGCGTCTGTCTGCCAATTTATCCCATTGTTTAATGCTTTTATTATATTACTTCTACTACTGCTTCCCACATTAGCAATTTGAGGTGTTGAATTTAGTTCTTCTGTTGCCACCAAAGCACCAAAAAATATCTTGCTATTTTTATCTTCACAATATTGAATACTACCAACGCCCTTATATTGACTGGGTATTTTGTCATTTATAATTGAAATTTTATTTTGAGTAACTGCATTACCAAATCCCAAGTCCCAATCAATGTAATAACCAATTGCGACTTCATTCAAATCTTCGAATGCAGTGTTGTTCACTTCCAAATCGAAACTAATAAAGGGGTCATTTTTGGGTATATTTACTATTTTGTTGATTGTCAGAGAGGTACTATTTGTAATTATCGCCTCGTTGACTGGATTTTTGAATGGTTTTAGAGCAGAAAAATCTGTACCTCCGACCTTTAACGAATTACTTACCAAATCACTATTAATGCAAGTAATTAAGCCACCACTATACATTGCATCACTCAAATTATTTACAAATAATCCTTTGCCATATTTATTGTTTTCGACCGTTACATAACCCAATAAGCCTTTTTCTGAAATTGACATAGTAATATTTTTATTCTCAAAAGTTATCATCTCATCATTGGGATAAAAGTCAAACAAGAAAAAATCATAATAATCATTATCGCCAATAATATCAACTCTCATAATAATTTTATCGGTGTTAAAATTATTTACATAAAATGAAAAGCCATCAATAGTTTTTGTTTCATTGTTGTTTATAGTATCCAAAAAATACTGATTTTTTATTATCTTGATTGTTTCTTCATTATTATAAAATACAGGATATACTTCAAAATTTAGATTTTTTCCAATGCCGAGTGTATTTCTAATTTTAAATGATAAATTCAAAGTATCAAAAGCATAAAACTTTTGTTGTATATTTCCACTATTATCTTTTTTGATTATTTTGTCAAAAGTAATAGCTGGCAAGTTAACTACTTCTGGATTGATTGCATTTAATACATTAATTCTATTAGCCAAAAGGGTTGCATATTCTTGATTTAAAGGCGTAATATCATCGCCAGTAATTCTTATTATATTTGCTATTTGTTCGTTTGTCAGATTCTTGTGTTGTGATTTGAGTACGCCGACAACTCCTGCTACCATTGGAGAAGAGAATGAAGTACCGTAAGATGCTCTCGAATAACCATTGGCAATACTCAAAGTGTAATTTTCGTAACCAGGTGCCATTATGTCAATTTGTGTACCCATTCTTGATGATGATGTCTGGTAATCATATCTATCGACCTCACCAACACCAAATACATTTTTGTAATTTGCAGGATAAAAGTTTGCAATTTTATCTAAATCCAGCTCTGCAAAACTTATATTACCACCAGCCGCAACTATAAAAACACCATTTGCATCTGCAAATTCAATAAAACTTTGCTCAATTGACGAAAATCCCTTTGTGGAACCCCAACTACAATTTAATACATCAAATCCTCTGACACCTGCATATATTATAGATTCATAGCCAAATATAACTGTTTCAAAATCATTTGCACTTGTTCTCATTGGGAAAGTGGAACATAATCCCCCAGCACCGACAATGCCAATGCCATTACCTGTTTTGGCAGAAGCAATCCCAGCTACATTTGTACCATGGGAATCACCAACATAAGTATCGCTAAAATTTGAGTTTGTTTTCAAAGAATTAAAGTTAAATCCATCGTAATCATCAATATATCCATTCTCATCATCATCTAAGCCATTAATTGGGTCTTTTGTATTAATTTTAATATTTGGATAATAATCTGGGTGTTTATGGTTTACGCCATTATCACTAATTGCAATAACTATTTCAGAATTTCCCATCGAAACATCAAATGCTTCTAATAACTTTATTTGAGTTAAACTTTCTTGATTAATTATTAGTGGGTCATTTGGAGTTAAAGCAATATTATCTTCGTTAGCTAACTTTTGAATTGGATATTCATAAATTGGTTCTGCGTCTTCGATAAATTCGTAAATATTAGATAGTTTTTTGCAATAATTTGGTAAATTGGCAATGATTTTGAGTTCTGCAACAAATGTTCTTTCTAACACTTTTTCAGCTTCGTATATTCTATTAATTTGTTGTTGATTATATTTTTTTACATTTGTTAATCTGTCATATTTTTCTCTATGATTAGATAATTTGGATTTATCAGAAAATATTTTTCTAACTAATTTAAACCCAATTTTATCGGCTTGACCATCTTGACCTTTTCTATTCCCAAAACTTTGTAAATTATTGGAATTTTTGTCTGTATTACCATTCTGATTTCTTTCGAAGTCTTTAAGATTATTTTGATAGAACTCTTCTGTAAACCTTATATAAAATTGAGTACCAAAAGTTATCTCTTTTTGGTTAGAAGTCTTTTTAGCAAATGAATTATTAAAATTCATAATTATCATAGTTATCATAATGAAATTCATCGAAAATAATTTGATTAAATTTGCTATTCTTTTATTTTGTGAATTTGCATTTTGCGAATTTGTCTGAGTCATAATTTTGAGTATTAGTTTTTTGTGAATTTATTTTTTATTTTTTTAATTAATTATTTATTAATATGATATAAACGGAATTTATCATTCAAAAGTTACATTATATTGTCTATTTTATGTTTATGTTTAAATAAATTCATAATAATAAACTAAAATAGATTAAAAATTCATTTATTTTTTTCATAAATTGCGATTATGTTTTATAGTTATTTTAAAAAGTTTCTAAAAAATGTTTCTAACATTAAAGTAATCTTGTGAAACTAAGCAAATTTTATGTAATAATTTATTAAATTAGAAGTTATTGAATTTAGTTATTCAATTTAATAAAACATAAAAAATAAAAAGTAGAGAATTTAAAAGTAGAGAATTTTAAAAATGAAAATTTCTTATAATTGGATTAAAGAATTTATTGATATTGATATTTCAGTCAAAGAGTTAGATAATACTCTTACTATGTTGGGACTTGAAGTAGAAGGCGTTGAAGATATTGGAGAAAAATACAAAAACTTCATTATCGGATACGTAGAATCCAAATCAGCTCACCCTGATGCAGACAAGTTGTCTGTTTGTATTGTGAATACAGGCAAAGAAGTATTGACTGTAATTTGTGGAGCTCCGAATGTTGAGCAAGGGCAAAAAATAGCATTGGGATTAGCGGGCGCTGTTGTACCAAAT
>JBDNHS010000394.1:0-3788 GCA_041688685.1 Kapaibacterium sp. (SeqCode) | reverse complement strand
CAATATATTGTTTTATAAGTATTTATACTAAATAAGTTTAAATTTTATGAGTTAATTTTGTAATTATAATTAATCATTGGTATAATTTTTGTTTAATGAATTAATTACTTTGAATTTATTGCTAATGATACAAAAAATCAAAACCGAAGGAATCGGCTCAATGAAGATAACGACACAACTAAATAAAACAAAACTAAATAAAACACAAATAATAAGTTTAGTATTTACACTATTTGCGTTTTTGGCAACTAATTTAACATCTCAAGATATTAAATCAAATTTGGAAGCACATTGGAAATTAGATTGTAATACAGATGACAATTCTAATAACAATTCTAAACTTACCTTAAAAAATAACCCAAACTGTGTACCAGCCAAAAAAGACGATGGTTATAATTTGGACGGACTAACTCAATATTTGGAAATGGATAGCAGTCAGACACAAAATTATATCTCCGAAAATGGCTTTACGTGGTCTATTTGGGTAAAAGGAGACAAACTACCACAAACTAATAGCAAAAAATTTAGTCAGACCCTACTTTCCTTTTTTGATAATGAATTAGCTGAGGACATTTATTTGGGATTTGGTGATATTAATTGGGAAGAAAAAACATTAGTATTTAGAGTAGATGGTGATGGTGGTGCTGGTGAATTAGATATAAATCCAAGTAGATATAATCTCCCTGGTGGATTCAAAAATAACGAATGGTATCATATAGTCGCAGTCAGAGATTATCAAAATAAAAAGACAAAGCTATATCTAAATGGAACAAAAGTTGACGAAAAGAATGTTAGCTATACGCCAATCAAACGTAATCTAAATTGTAATATTGGTAAAATATTCGACGGTAAAGATATTGATGGTGCTTATTTCAGCGGAATATTGGACGAAATAAGAATTTATAGCCGAGCTATAAATGACGCCGATGTCAAACTTTTATACTTTCTAAGAAATGAGCAATTAAAAGTAGAAAATGGAATATTTAATTTTGGTAAATTAATTTGTTCCAAAGACTCAACCAAAAATATACCATTGATAAATGAAGGACCTACGGACTTTCAAATTATAAATGTAAAATTAAAAAATGGCACTAATTTCAAATTAATTGATAATAATGGTTTTTTAGCAAAATATACAGAATTTGACTCAATCTATAATCTTCCAATAAGATTTACACCCGATAGACTTGGTATCTATTATGACACACTAATTTTAGAGAATAATTATGATTTACCACTAAAGTTAATACCAATTATTGCAGAAAGAGATACGATGAATTATGAAATAAATAATTTATTAGTCAATGCCAATAATACTTGGGATTTGGGTACAATTTGTCCAAATGGCGAAAAAGATATAGACTTTGATATAAATCTAACTACCAACACTGATAAATTATTTCTAATTCAGGTACCAACTTCTATAAAAATATTAGATAATGCCTCAAATACAAGTATAGACATAAAAGGTAATGAAAATCGCAATGTAAAATTAAGATTTACGGCTTCAAGTACAATGGAATTAATTAGAGATTCTATCTCAATTATTGACGAATGTGGCGTAATCAATAAATTCTATTTTATAGCAGATATTTATGAGCCTACTTATAGTATTTCGCTTCAAGCAGATACTATAATGTGTCCCCAAAAGCAACAAACTTTTTATGTAGAGATTACTAATTCATCGCCAAGAGATTTGGACTGGAATTTTACCTCTGATAACAAATTATTTGAAGTAGAGAATAATATCACTGTCGCACAGAATGTAACTTATAAATTACCAATTAAATTTTTGGGTGCAGAAAAAGGCGGACGACAAGAATGTAAACTATTATTTGATATTGGTTGTGGAAGATTAGATTCGATTACCTTTGATATAGATATAATCAATATTGACGTTGTATATGAAATTAATAATATTCAATTTGATACATTGGATTTGGGAGAAATTCTTTTTTGTGGTTCAGACACTACAATTACTAAAGAAATTACAATCAAAAATAAGAATATTACCCCAAAAATCAACATTTTGCAAATTAACAATACAGCAAACTCAATAGCAACAGATATAAATATCGGCGACTCATTGCTAATCAATCAAACTAAGAAATTTAATTTGTCAATCAGACTAAAAGATATTGGAGAGTTTGAAGACTTGTTTTCGATTAGTATTAATTCTTGTGAATTTGATGTAAAATTGCCTATCAAAGCAAATGTATTATTTATGGAAAGCAAATATGAGACACAATATTATCTTGGTCAATTAAAAGAAAATACAAATATTGATACTATAGTAACATTCGCAAATTCTGGCACTGCACCTATGAATATAAAGGGCTTAAATATTAATAATTATCAAGCACAATTTGTAAATTTCAACTCAAGTAATATACTAAACCCTAACGATACATTATTCATTAATCTCAAATCCACTGTTGTTGGTGGCTACCATTCTGACACATTATCAATCATTTCATCGACTAAATGTGAAGATGTTGAAAATAAAGTTGCAATCAATTATTTAGGTAAATATATTGCAAAGTTTGATGTAACAACAGGCACAAATAGAGTAAAACCACTTATAGATATGGGACTAAACCTTTATTTTGATAATATTATAAACTTGGATAGCTCAGGGATTGATAGTATAATAGTAAGAGTTGGCTTCAATAAATCATTATTATTACCAAAGACTAATAAAAACTTTACTTTTGAAGACAAAAATTATGTTGAGAAGATTTATAATATTAGTTTTAATAATTTAGAATATGTAGAAGACAAACTTGGTAACTATAATAGAATTAAATTAGACACTATGAATGTCAATTGGGGCGATAAATCAATAGATACTATCAAAATATTAGATATGAAAATATTTGGTGGTTATTCAGAACCCAAAATCTTAAATGGTACTATATTCTTTACTGACTCTTGTGTTACAGAAGGTGTTGCAAGATTATTCGGTATAGATGATAATACGTTGACACTTCATAATCCAACTCCAAATCCATCAAATAGTGATATTAAAGTCGGATTTGAATTAATAGAAGATGGCAACACCAAAGTTGAGATTTTTGATATTAGTGGCAATAAAGTCTTAGTATTAATTAATTCATATTATCAATCTGGTAAATATGAGACTGTTATCTTGGCAAATCAATTGCCACTTGGAAGTTATTTTTATGTTCTAACTACTCCAACTCAAACTATTTCGAAAAGATTACAAATTATCAATTAGTTATAATCATACAGTAAATTTGAACATTATTTGTGATACTATTTGTGAAAGAAGTTGGGAAAGAAGATAACATAATATTAAAAAGTTGAATTAACAAAAAACATAATAAAACAAAAAAACAAAAATTTAAATGTCAATTTATAATTATAAAAATATAAACTGTGTAAATAAGCTAAAAGCTAATAAATTACAAAATATTACCTCAAAAATAAATTTGAATATTTTATTATTGATATTAGTATCAACTTTATTATTATTATCTAATTTAACGGTTTTAGCTGAGAATTCTACTACACAAAATTCTACTCAAAATTCAAATATCGGTGGAGCAATCTTACCGGACAAAACCACAATGCTAAGACCCAAATATAGTTTTGGAATTAACTATGGATTTAATTCTTATAATTCAAGCTTTAAGTCTTTGCCAGATGTAGAGAACTGTTGTCCCAAATTTACTGATGCCTCAGGTAATGGACTAAATTTCAACTTAGGTTACGAATACCAACTAAACAACAAAGTATTTATTGGATTATTTATTCGGTATTTGGAT
>JBDNHS010000393.1:0-3925 GCA_041688685.1 Kapaibacterium sp. (SeqCode) | reverse complement strand
TTCAAACTACTTTGGAGGAACTGCTCAAGGAATCATAAACGCTGGAAAATATTTTACAAAAGCAGAATATTTAAAATATTTCTTATGGGTTAATACAAACAAAATGAGAGGTGGAGAAGACATTGTAAAAGCTCTAGCTATGCTTGATTATTTTGCTCCTTTTGTAGATAATTATAACAGAGACGCAGCTAAAAAAATGTCTTTAAATAAGTTTGACGAACAACAGCTACAAGACTATTTAATGTTTTTAATGAGAAACGGAGAAGAGTCTGTTCAAAAAACTAACTTTTTTGCTTTTTTAAGTAATACAGTTGTAATAGATAATAAAGTAGTTAATGCAAGAGAATATTTAAAAAAATCAGACAAATACAAAAACTTTTACAAAGGCACTAAATCAGAAAGAGCTGAAACAGAAAAAACATATGAACAAGATGTAAAAGATCTTATTAAAGACAAATCAGTTATAAATCTAGGACAAATGAAAGATGGAGTGTTTAGCATTCCTGGAATAGATCAAAAATCAGATTCAGTTATAGAGCTTAGAAGAAAAGTACAACAGTTTACAAGTGATGCACTTGGTTCAATGACAGCAGAAAACAAAAGACTTATGAACATGAGTGTTTATGGTTCTTCTTTAATGGTATTTAAAAACTGGATACCTAGACTTGTTGATGTGCGTTTAGGAGATATTAAATATAATTCTGCATCAGATGCTTACGAATGGGGAAGACTAAGAATGCTTTTTAGTTTATTAAAAACAGATATTTTTAAGTCTATTAAAAGTCTTTCTTCTGCTTTAGCAGGCAATGATGATATTTGGTTAGAGCAAGTTATGTCTCTTTATGAAACAAAAAGACAAGAGTATTTAAACAGTACAGGAAAAGAATTAAAAATGACTCAAAATGAGTTTATTGAACTAGTAAATCAAAACATTAAAAACCAAGCATACGATTTAAGTATTCTACTTGTTTTACTGTCTGGTCTTGCTCTTTTAAAAGCCAATTCTCCTGATGATGAAGATCTTTTAGTAAGAAACCAATACAAGTTTTTAGTTAAAGCTACAGACAAATTAACAGATGAACTTTTGTATTTCTATGACCCTTCTTCTGTTTTTAATTTAATTGGAAAAGGTGTTTTCCCTTCTATAGGTTTATTACAAAATTACACTAAGTTTTTTAAGAATTTTTTACAAGAAAACTATGGTATAATCTCAGGAGATGAAGAAATGCAAGACAGCGCTAAGCCAATTAAATACTTAATGAAGTCTTTTCCTGCATTTAATAAATTAGTAGGATACCTTCCAATGTTTTTTCCAGAACTTGCAAAAGACTTAGGTATTAAAATGCAAGCACAATATGGGATACAATAGCACTATAAGCATTTTTTTTAATATTAACTGCTAGTGAATAAAAATTTTTTTATGTAAAGCTATATTATGTATGTAAAAAAATAAAAGAGGCTTTATTATTAGTATCTTATACTTTATATTTGTATATAATTTACTTGTAATACTACAAAAAATAGCCTAGTATTAGTTTTAACAGATTAGTTGCGAACAAATGAATAATTTATTTGAAACCCACGTAGAAAAAGAATTAAAAAGCATGGACCAACGTTTATCAGATCTAGAGGAAAAAATGAATTCTATAGATACAAAATTGACACAAGTGGTAGATGCTATTTTAGGCAACTCTCTTACAAAAGCTGGAGGATTTTTAAAGGATATGGAGGATTTAAAAAATAAAATAGAAGTACTAGAAGCACAGATAGAAAAGCAAGAAGAATTTAAAAAAAGATTTTCTTGGACAGTTGGTATAATGACTGTTCTTGCTTTTTTAATTCAGTATATAGTTAATATTTATACAAAAATAAAACAATAAAAATGAGCACTAGAGAAAAAATTGATGGATATTTAAAAAAATGGATTAGCAGAAAATTAACAGTGTTTGTTATTGCTTCTTTTGGCTTGTTTTCAGGGGCCATAGAATCATCAGATTGGGTTATAGTTGCTACTTCTTACATTGCTATTGAAGGAATTACCACTATTGTTGAAAGACTTTATAAAGCTAAAACTGAAATATGAAACTAAATAATGTATATATAATTATTATATTAAGCTTAGTTTGTGTAATACTTTTTCAGAGAATTTTTAATAACAATAGAAAAAACGATATAACTACAATACAAACAACAGATACAATCTATCAAATTAAGCATGACACAATTATAAAAACTGTAAACATTATAAAAGAAAAAATTGTATTCCCTAAGAATCCAATTGTTCCAGGAACAACTATTGATACTTGTAAAAATAGATTTGATAATTTAACTAACCTATATTACAATAAAAAAATATATTCTGATACTTTAGAAATATATAATCTAGGAAAGATAGTAATAGTGGACACAGTTTGGATGAATGGTTTATATAACAAAAGACAATATATAAAGGACTTTAAAATACCTACAGTTGTTAACACTGTAACAAAGGTTGAAGGACCAAAAAGACAGGTTTTTGTAGGAGGAATGGTTATATCTAATACAGAAAATGGTTTAAATGTAAACCCTGGTATTATTTTTAAAAACAAAAAAGATCAATTATATAAAGTAACTATAGGGGTTGGCACAAACGGAGGACTAAGCTATGGTTTTGGTACATATTGGAAAGTTAAATTAAATTAAATAAATTTTTAAATAATGTTAAAGTCATCAAACAATACAAAAAGACCATCATCTGGTAAAAGATTTTCTGGAGCACATGTTAAGCATGTTAATAAACACAAGTCAGAAGCAGTTTACAGAGGACAAGGAAGATAATTAATTTAATCAAACACAATATTATGAGCGTTCCCCCTAGACAAATAGGTGATTCTGTTTTAAGTAGACTGCTAAGAGAAGCTATAAAGCAACTTGGAGGCATGTCTTCTATTTTAAAGAATAAATTAAGCGGAAATCCTGCAATAATGCCCTCTACAAAAAGTAAAATTACTTACGACAGTAAGGGACTGGTTATTAATGGAGAAGATTTAACAAAAGAAGATTTTGGTTTAGGTGAGGTAGACAATACAAGCGATGCAGATAAACCTATTTCAGCATTAACACAAGATGCTTTAGATTTAAAAGCAAATATTTTAGCTCCGACCTTTACGGGTATTGCTACTTTTATCGGTTCAGTTGAGGGTATCGACAAGGCTATGGTAGGTTTGGGTAATGTTGAAAACACAAGCGATATTGAGAAAATTATTTCAGCATCAACACAAGACGCTTTAGATTTAAAGCAAGACTTAACTTATAATTACCCTGTAAACGTAATTTCAACCGCTACTAATGCAACGGTAAAAGAAGCTTATGTATTTACAAGTAACGTTACTTTAACGCTGCCTAGCACGCCCTTATCAGGCGACTGGATAGAAGTTAGTAATTTAAGTGCAACGCCTTCTCCAATAATAGCAAGAAACGGAAAAAAGATAGTAGGATTAGAGGAGAATTTAACAATAGACACAGCATACGCAGGCTTTAGATTAGTATTTACGGGAGATAGTTTAGGTTGGACAATAATTGGACAATAATAAAAAAATAAAAATATGAGTAATTTATCAGATTTATACCCTAGTGGGGGAAGCGAAGTAGTAGCGCAAACACTACTTGACCATTTTGTATTACTTAATGGAGATGCAGAAGCTTTACAAGTTCTTTTAGCAAATGACGTAACACCTGAATCTTTTGCAACGTGGATTTCTGGCGAGGGGAAAGCTGCTAAGTTTACGCAGTTAATTTCATCGCCAAACGGAGCAGCAGCAATTTCTGCATCAAGTGTAGCAATGACGGCAGTAATAGCATCAAGTTTAGCAATGACGGCAGTAATAGCATCAAGTACAGCAATGACGGTAGTAGTTGCATCAAGTGTGGCAATGAATGCGGTAGC
>JBDNHS010000392.1:0-5164 GCA_041688685.1 Kapaibacterium sp. (SeqCode) | reverse complement strand
TTAAAAATCCTAATATTAAAGAGCCAATCAATAAAGTAATAGACTTAAGTTCACCTATTAAAAATATGAACCCCAACGACTTAAAAAGATTGCAAGAAATTGAATTTAAAAACAAATTCCGTAACGAAGAACTGAACGTAGAAAATACAAATAAAACAAATGAGAATTATACACTTAGCAACAGTAACCAAAGCAATAGTACTCAAAGTAATATAATTAATAATAATAACAATAGTAATTTAAATAATAAGAGAGAACCAAATTTAAATAGTAATAGTAATATAATAGAGAAGAAAGATAACAAACCATTAAATCAAAATTTGAATAATAAAAATGATGATGGTGATAAATTAGATATTATTGTTGGTGAGGTTATTGAAATAAAATTAGATGAAAATCTATTAAATGATATTAAAGTAGTAAATAAAGTTGAACCAAATCTTGAACTTAAAAATCCTAAGCCAAATCAGAATAGACCTAATAATGTTATATCTATTAATGATACTCCAAAAATAGATATTGGGAAAATAAGTGAAGCTGAGTATATTCAATTAGAAGTTAATATAGTAACGAATGAAAATAATGAAGTTGAAGTAAATTTGGACGATGATATAGAAAATATACAAAAGACTATCAGAGAAGTAAAAAAACAAACTTTTAACGATAAAAATAAACAAAGAAAAGAGCAAGGTTTACCACCAATCAAACTAAGCACACCAGTCAAAAAAGACAAAATTGAAAATAACGAAGATAGAGATGATGAAGACTCTATCAATACATCTAATGATAATTCAAATGGTAATCCTCAAGAAAACAAGATTGTAAATAGTAAAAATTTAGAAATTGTTCCTGAAGAAAATACCAAGAATAGTTCAAAAACAGATATTATTAAAAAAGATGTTTTAGCGAAAGAACCAATAGAGCAAAAAGATTTTAAATCTAATAATGATAGAAATATCAATAGAAATAATCCTCAAGAACGTAATAAGAATTTAAATTTTAAAAATACTGAAACTAATGTTGTTGATGATAGTAATTTAAATAAATCTAATAATAAATTATCAGACAAAAAAGATTTTGATGTAAACAAAAATCAGTATAATTTACAGATTAATACGCAACATAATTCTCAATCAAACATTAAGAATAATGTACAGAATAGCAATCAAATTAAAAATCAGAATATTAATTCTAAAGAAATTACAACAAATAATAATGAAGTAGGTCAAAACTCTAATCAAAGTAATAACCAGAATACTAATCAGAGTACTAATCAGAATAATAGCCAAAATCAAAACAGACCAAATCTAAATAATAAAGATAATGTTAATAAAGATAATGTTAGTAAAGACAATTCTACTAAAGATAACTTAAACAACAAAGACAAAAGCATAATTAATAAAAATAATAGAGAATTAGAAAAAGCTATTCCTAAAAAAGAATTTATACCTAAACCTACTCCTATTAAGAAAACAGACAAAAATCTTAGTGAGAAAGAATTAAACGATCCTTTCTACAAAAAAATATTAGATAACACTTATAGATTTTTGAGACATAAACTAAATGTAGAAGAAGGCACAACAATTCTACTGGCTATTAGTGGTGGTGTTGATTCGGTTGTGATGTTAGATATTCTTTATAATTTGACTACACGTTATAGAGTTGGCTTAGAAATAGCACATTATAATCATAATCTTCGTGGCAATGCATCAATTGAAGATGAAAAGTTTGTTCGTAATTTAGCTGATTATTATGGATTACAATATCACTTTTCGAATGGTAATGTAAAAGATTATTCTGAAAAAAATAAAACAAGTATTGAAGCATCAGCGAGATTACTTAGATATAAATTCTTTGAAAAAGTTGTATCAACAATTAAGTGTAGTTATCTTGCTACAGCTCACAATGCAAATGACTTGGCAGAAACATTCATTTATAATCTTACTCGTGGTACAGGGCTTACAGGGCTTGCTGGTATCCCAATCAAAAGAGCTCTTACAAAGAACTGTAACATAGTTAGACCCATAATTGACCTCAAAAAGCAAGAGATATTAGAATATGCCAAAATGAGAAATTTGGAGTGGAGAGAAGATTATACTAACGAAGAAACTCAATATACTCGAAATAAAATTAGACACGTTGTATTACCAATTTTGGAGCAAGAGTTTAATCCATCTATTATTGATGTTATTAACAGAACTGCAAGATTAATAAATGGTGCAGATAGATTTTTGAATAGATTTATAAATGATAATACAAATAAAGTAATTACAGAAATAAATGATAATACTGCAAAAATCAGTATCAACATACTAAGAACTTATAATCAGTTTATACAAGGTGAGATAATCCAAAATATATTAATAAATTCATTTAATATACAAAATGTTACTATGAATATTATTGATAGAGTAACGGATTTATTGAGAGCAGAAGTCAATTCTAAGTATGATATAGATAAAGATTTCACAGCTTTTAGAGATAGAGATGATATAATAATCACAAATGTAAAGACTGCTAATTTTGTTGATGTTTTTATTAATAGAACTGTAGATGCTGAGTATGATTTGGGTAATTATATATTCAAATTAACTCAGGTGTCATCTGAAAATGTTGATTATGATACAGAAAATCATATCGAATATTTTGATGCTGAATATATGCCACAGTTTTTACAATTAAGATATTGGAAAGAAGGCGACTCATTCAAACCACTTGGGATGAATGGTAATTCGATGAAAGTATCAGACCTATTAACAAACGAAAAAGTTTCGGTAATAGACAAGAAAAAAATATTCGTTTTGACAGATAAAGTAAATATCATTTGGGTAGTTGGGTTTAGATTAAGTGAAGACTATAAAGTAAGTGCAAAATCTAAAATTATACTTAGAGCTGAGATTATAGAAAAAAATAATCAATCATAAGAACAAAATAATTAGTTTTAAGAAATATTTGTAAAGTTAATATTAAGCAAATAAAAAAAGAAGAGGCAATTTAGTTATAAATTGCCTCTTCTTTTTTAGGTTATTTTAAAATAGTTTATTCAATAAATTAATTCAATAGATTATTTTTTCTAGATTGATTTAATTTTTTTGAATTATTTGAATTGGACATTTCGCTTAATTTGAATTGAGTCATTATCTCTGATAATAAATTCGTTTGTTGACTCAAACCATCTGAAGCATTTGCAATATCTTCGATTTGTCTTGCTGTTTCAGAAATTACTTTCGAAATAGACATTACATTACTCGATATCTCTTCACTGGTAGCTGATTGCTCTTCACTTGCAGCTGATATTTGAGTTATCATATTGATTAATTCTTGTGAACTATGAACAATACTTGTTAAAGATTGTCCTGCTTCGTCTGCTAACTTGATACCATTTTCAACTTCTTTTGTACCAGTTTGCATAACAATTACAGCTTCATGAGTTTCAGTTTGAATTCCTTTAATCATTTTTGCAATTTCTTTTGTTGCATCAGAAGTTCTTTCTGCTAATTTTCTCACTTCATCAGCCACAACAGCAAACCCTCTACCTTGCTCACCGGCTCTTGCTGCTTCGATTGCAGCATTTAGAGCTAATAAGTTCGTTTGGTCAGCAATGTCTTCAATTACAGAGATTATTTCGCCAATAGCTTGGCTCGATGAACCTAATCTTTCAATACTTGTAGCCGAGTTTTGTACCACTTTAGAGATGTCCTTCATCTTTTCTATTGTATTTGTAACTGCCTTTCCACCTTGTTGTGCAATTAAACCATTTTGTTCTGCAACCTCTGCAGTTCTTTGAGCACTTCTCGCATTTTCTGTAATCGTTCTTGACATTTGTTCTACTGCCGATGCAACATCATCTGTTTGAGCAGATTGCTCTTGAGCCGCTGCTGCCATTGTTTCCGAAGAAGCAGACAACTGATGAGCCGTACTTGCTGTAATTTGAACACTCTCCCCTACTTTGGTCAATACTTGGTCAAGACTTTCTGCTAAAAAGTTGATGTTATTTTTCAATTTCTCAAAATCGCCGCCATAATTACTTGAAACTCTTGTTGTCAAATCTCCTTGAGATAATTCAGATAATATATATCCAGCTTCGTTAATTGGAGCAACAATTTTATCTAATAATTCATTTAATGATGCCACCATTGTTAACCAGTCACCGTGGAAAGTTTTACTATCTGCACGATAATTTAATTCACCTCTTTGAGCAGCACCAACTAAAGATATCATTTCATGATTAAAATTAGTTAAATTTAATCTTACTGAATTTATGGCAGAATTAATAAATGCTTTTTTACCAGGTAATTGTTCCATATCTGATTTGAAGTTACCCATTCCAAAGTCTTCAAATACTTGTATAGAACGTTTTTTTACATCAATATGAGAATATACCAAAGTATTTATACTTGTCATCAATTCGTTAAATTTTCCTTCAAATCTTTCTACTTTAGTATAAACATCAATCTCGCCTATATTATGTTCATTCGTCATATTTAATAATTCACTAATTATTAAATTTACAGTAGATATTAATCTATTCAAATTGTTTTTAATGATATTAAAATCACCTGAGTATTCTCGAGTAATTAAATCTGGTATTTGTCCTTTGGAAATTGAGTCTAATAACGATGAAGTATCTAATAATGGTGTAACTATACTATCAATCATTGTATTGATTGAGTTTACCAATTGATGGAACTCTGCACTTTGTGTACTTGTGTTTATTCTATAATTTAAATTACCATTATTTAATTCATTAGATAATACTTCTAAATTACTATTGAATGCAATTTGACTTGATTCATCAAGCCAAAGTACTATAAATGAAGTTGTAATATTTTCTGAATTTTTGACTGGATTAATTGTTAATTTAAATACTTTACTTCCCACCTCAATCGAAGCACCATGAGTACGGTTTAAACTATTTAATATTCCTTTATTATACTCAGGTTTTTTGTGGAATTTATCTATATTTACGCCTACTAACTTATCGTATTCAAAGTCACTAAATTTAGATTTAAAATCACCCTCAATTTCTTTAAATAATGAAAGTAGCGAATGATTAACAAATGTTATATTTCTATCTTTATCAGCAATCATTGTATTACTATTCAAATTTAAATAGTTTACCATCACATTTAATGCATTATTAATATTTACTAATACGTCTTTA
>JBDNHS010000048.1:0-3338 GCA_041688685.1 Kapaibacterium sp. (SeqCode) | reverse complement strand
GTATTATTTGCTAAAATTAAATTGTTGACTTTAATAAGTGAATCTGGTAATAGTGCATCATCATCACCTATAATTGTAACCCAATCCCCTTTATAATTATTTAATGCAAACTCCCAATTTTCTGACATGCTAACTCGACAGCAAGTATTAAGATATACAATTCTTGGGTCATTAAATTCTTCTACAATTTTTCGTGTTTCATCAGAACTGTAATTGTCAGAAATAATTAATTCAAAATTTGAGTAATCTTGTTTTAAAACGCTTAATATTGTAAAAGGCAGGGTTAAACATCTATCTCTTGTAGGAATAATTATGGAAAAAAATACTGTATTATCCATGTATCTAATATCAACTTATTTTCTTTAAATAACCATCAGGAGCTACTGAAATCATAATTTTATTGTCGATAGATTTATCAATTTCAAAATTTTTATTCCCTTTTAAAAATTCAAAAACAGCAGTTTTAGGATTGTTACCTGGATTCCATGGGCGCCCACCTGGCATATAATCTTCTGGTAAATCTTCTACTATCGTATCAAAAACAACACAATAACTACTCACAGAAGTTAAATGTGCGTATAGTTGTAATTCCTTTAGTACATGGTCATGAGTATGATTGCTATCTAAACACACAAGTATTTTATTTTTATTTTTTGCATATTCATAAACTTGATTCGCTACCTCCATAGTAGTTGAATCCCCTTCTATCATTTTGATGCGTTTCATCATAGGATGGGACTCAATAAGATCTCGATTATGCTTTCTTATATCAATATCTAATCCTAAAACTAACCCATCATTCCCAATCAATTCTAAAAGAGAAGCATAATAAACTAGTGACCCCCCATGAGCAATACCAGCTTCAATTATTAAATCGGGCTTTACCTCCCAAATAATTTCCTGCATAGCAATCATATCCTGAGGATAGGCAATTATCGGGCGTCCCATCCAACTAAAATTATAAGAATACTTAGCCTTGTTAGATTCAATATTGAAGTCTCTTTTTGCTTTCTGCAACGAATGATTGTTTGCATTGCTATTGATCAAAGCATCTTTTTCCTTGCTAAATTTTTCTACTTCTTCGTTCATTTTATTTTATTTAATTTTACATTATTACCCCAAAAATCCATTGGTTCAAAAGGAGAATATGGATAAAATCCGAGATTTAGTTTAATTTTTTTATTTTTTTCATTTAAATAATCAGTTATTAAATCTGCTAATTTTATAGGAATTCCACTAGAATTATTAATAATACCCTTTACGTCATTTTGCAAAGCAATTTTAACTATATTTTTTGCTATTTGTGCAACAGGTAAATAATCTCTTATTTGTACGCCACCACTCATATTAAATAAAACATCTCCATTCTCTATTGATTTGTCTAGTTGAGCTATAAGAGAATTAGAATTTTGGCCTTTACCATACATATAAAACAAGCGTACCCATTTTAAATCAAAAATTATTTGAGTTTGATATATTTCCAACATTCGTCTAAGCGTATCTTTTGCCAATGCATAATAATTTGATGGGGAACTTGGCATTTCTTCTTTTAGTTCACCTTCTTGCATACCATATTCAAAACAAGTTCCAGTAATAGTTATGTCTTTTAAACCGTTTTTAATTAAATTAGAAATAAAACTGAAATCTTTTGGTAAATTTTCGGTAACATGAAAAGAATTTCCATAATTTGGAAGGCCTCTCCAAGCTAGATGTATTAACTTATCAGGACTATCAAATATTTTAAACAAATTTAATTCAAGATTATGATGATTATAAATATCAAAAGGAATGATTTTTACATTTTCATTTCCATAAATTGTTTTTAATTTGTACTCATTAGAAGAAGTAATTATAATAGAAATATCTTTAAACTTTAAAAGATAATCAAGCACATGCGTTCCTATAAATCCTGTTGCTCCTGTAACTAAAATTTTCATAATTATTAAAACACATTTAAATGTGGTATGGCAACTACAAATTTACCTCCCCAAGATTTAATAAATGATAATTGATCTGATATCTCAACCTTGAGGTTCCATGGGAAAATAACAACATAATCAGGCTTAGTTTCTTTGATTTTTTCAGGATTGCATACTGGTATTCTTGATCCAGGTAATAATTTATTTTGCTTGAAAGGAGAAGCATCCATTACATAAGAAATTAGGTCTACACCTTTAATACCACAGTAATTTAATAAGGTATTTCCTTTGGCTGCTGCTCCATAGCCTACTACTTTTTTACCTTCGAGTTTTGCCTGTAAAAGAAAAGATATAAAATCATTCTTTATCTTATCTGTTTTTTCTTGAAATCCTTCGTAATATGCTAATGTATTTACGCCAATTACTTTTTCTTTATCAAGCATTGCTTTTACTGAAGGTTCGATTACTTTACTGCTATCTTCTAAATGTTTGGTGAAAATTCTTAGACTTCCGCCGTGAGTTGGTAATTCTTGAACATCAAAAAACTCTAACCCTTGCTTTTCAAATACAGATTTGAGTGAGGTTAATGTCAAATAAGAAAAATGCTCGTGATAAATTGTATCAAACTGATTAAACTCTATTAATTTACACAAATGAGGAAACTCAAAAGTATTTACTCCTAGAGGCTTCAGTGCAATTTTTACACCCTTAACAAAATCGTTAATATCCGGCACATGAGCCAATACATTATTACCTAAAATTAAATCAGCTTTGCCTTTTAAATGATCAATTGCTAATTTTTCTCCGAAAAAATCCACAAAACTATTTATACCTTTTTCTTTTGCTACTTCAGCCGTATTGGCTGTTGGTTCAATACCTAAAACAGGTATATTTTTTTCCTTAAAATACTGCAGTAAATACCCGTCATTTGAGGCTATTTCTACCACCAAAGATTCGGAATTATATCCAAAACGCTCAATCATATAGTCAGTGTAAGCTTTTGAGTGAGCTAACCAACTAGTACTAAAAGATGAAAAATAAGTATATTCTCGATTGAATAAATTTTCTGCTTTTTCTATTTCATCTACTTGAACCAACCAACATTTTTCACAAACAAATACTTTCAAAGGAAAATATGTTTCAGGTTGACTCAATGCTTCAAATTTTATCATAGCATTAGAAGGTGGGCAGGTTTGTAAGTCTACAAAAACTTGTTTTAATTCATATTCGCAATGTCTACAATTCATTTTTATATGCCTTTAAATTCTTTATTTAATTGTTGATAATTAAGATCTTTATCCGAAATTATTTTTGGCGAAATATCTATCAAATCTTTAATTAAAGCATCATGAAAATATATTCCGGCATCAAATTTAGGATTATAGTACTCATCGTGAAAATATAATAATTCCGAGTTGT
>JBDNHS010000391.1:0-2977 GCA_041688685.1 Kapaibacterium sp. (SeqCode) | reverse complement strand
TAATGATTGGTTCAGAATATATAATTGCAAATAATTGCAAATTTTTGATGGCTTTTGACTATAATATGTTAAATTTCCATCATAATCAAATTCGCTATACCTCTAATAAATATGGTTTCCACATGGGTATAGGTATTGATATCTAATTTTGAAATAATAAAAAAGAGTTTCGTTTAAGTATTAAACCAGAGTATTTTCAAAAAATAAACAAAATAAAATTGAGACAATTTATAAATAATCTAAATATGTTAGAGTGTTTAAAATTAAATAAGTATTTATTTAATAGATACTTCATTGTCCTTTCATTATTTTTAACTTTATTCTTAGTTAATTCTTGTAGTGATTCGCTTGGCTTAGACCCAAACATTAAATCAACTTTACTCAAAGAACAGGGTAATATCGTTAGGGATACAATTTATTTGGTGCCTGGAGCAACAAATGACTCACTATATGTTATTATTATAAGGTACCAAAAAGAAAAAGATTCTTTGCAAAAAGTTGTAGACTCAATTAGAAATTTTCAATATCCTAATTTAAATCCAAAAATTGTAAAAGTAGATAGTTTTAAAGTTGAAGAAAATATATTTTTTATAAATAGTTTAGGACTTGAACAACGAGAAAAATTAAATTGGCATTTTAAGAGAAAAAATTTAGAAATTAGATTAGATACGATGAATAATTGGCCCGTATTTTCGACTAAAATCAATTTTTTAAATGATACAACTAATATAAATAGTCAAATAAATAATTTTTGGAATAGAGAATTTTCGATTAGTTCTTTTAAATTGAATACAAATAAAATTAATATATTACATAATGCTGAATTAACTACTGATATAAGTTTGTCTAATAATTTTGAATTAAATATTAAAGAGTCAAATGGAAATATAATTAAAAATCCTAATTATATTAACAAATTTAGAGTTTGGTTCTCTGAAATGAACATAAATAGACTGACAAAAGATCAAATCACACATTCTTTTGTATTTAATTTTGAAGCTACTATAAGTGGATTAAAATCCAAAACTGTATTCAAAGGCAGTTGTTACATTAGTTATTATTAACATAAATTATAAGTTTCTAATTATTGACTTTCTATTCAATATTTTTCTATATAAAAAAGGTTGTTTGCTATTTACTCCCATAAAATACATACAACCTTTTTGCTTTTTGTATTTATTTAAATTATAATTATAGATAAACTTCCAGATTTTATTACACACATATTGATTACAGTTTTATTGTTTTAAAATATATTTTTAATTAATTATTAATAAATTTTGATTTCTTACTTCAATTTACTAAATTGTGTCAGTAATAACTATTTTCAATTTTTAAAACACGAGGTAAATCAATATGGTAATGAATAACATATTAGTCCCAATTGACTTTTCTGATGGTTCAAATTTAGCTTTATCAACTGCATTAGATTATGCTAAAACTCTAAATTCCAAAATCCATCTTTTGCATATTGTCCAACCAATTTCATACCCAATTGGTATGGAAATTGCACATTACAACTTCGCTGATGTAGAAAAAGATATGATAGTTACAGCTAAAAACAATCTAAATGATTTGATTAGATATCCTATTTATTCACAAATTAATTTTGAAACAGTTGTTGTAAACGGCACATCTTCATCTGATTCAATTATAGATTATTCAAATGAAAATAATATTGATATGATTTGTATTGCTACTCATGGTAGTAGTGGACTTGAACACTTCTTGTTCGGTAGTACTACCGAAAAAGTACTCCGAAAAGCAAATTGTCCAGTTCTTGTAGTACGTAAAAAATAAAACTTCGAAAAGTATCATAAATAAATTCTCAAATATTTAATAAAATTATAATACAATAGTATTTCAAGTGTCTTGAAATACTATTGTATTTTTATAGGCACAAATTTATTTAAAAGTTAATAATAATTGTTGAATGAATTCAAATAAACATAATTTGTATTGTAATGATATTAAAATGAATTACAATTCTACAGTAAACTCAAAGGTAAATTCTAAATTAAAAATGATATTTATTTTGTTTGCTGCTTTTTTTATTACCAAAACTAATGCAAAATCAGATAATTTCATTAATTATGAAATTATGACTTATCAATATGATGAACTATACTCTAAGGTAGAATTAAATTATTATTTTCTAAATAAGATAATTGATTATAATATTACTTATAGTGATAGTATATCTGGAAGTATCACCTTTGTTCTCAATCTCAAAGCTCAGAATACAGATTTGCCATTGATAACTGAAAGGTGGAATTATAATAGTATAGTCGCCAAAAGTGAATTCAAAAAAGAAATTAGTCTCTTCGGACAAAGATTATTGGCAGTTTTGCCTAATACTTATGATTGTAGTTTAAGTTTGATAAATCCAATAGATTCAACGGTAATTTACAAAAATGATTTTGAGTTAATTGTTCCTAATTTTTACGAAAAGTTCTCTGTTAGTGATATACAAATACCTTATTTGATAGAGATTTCTAAAAATAATGAAAAAAACTACCCTGATATATTTCTGAAAAATAGCTTTTATATTGTTCCTAATCCTACAAATGAAATTACCTCAAATTCTCCAAAACTTTATTTATATTATGAAATTTATAATTCAAAGACTTTTGCTCCCAATGGTCTAAAAATAGATTATATAATTTTGGATGCAACAAAAAGGGAAGTCGAGAGATATTCAAAAACAAAAGCATCATATTCAGATGCAATGGTCGAGATTTTGGATATGCCGTTGAGTGATGTTGCAACTGGTATATATTATGTTAAAATTATTATTAATTCTAATGATAATGATATATCGTTAGAAAAAACTAATAAATTTTACTTAATTAATCCAGATTTGCCGCCAGACATCAATGCACAATTTTCAGAAAGTTTAACTTTTGAAGAAAGTTCTTTTTCATCAATGGATGAAGAAATGACAAAAACAGAATTTGAAAAAATATATATCATTTTA
>JBDNHS010000047.1:0-1911 GCA_041688685.1 Kapaibacterium sp. (SeqCode) | reverse complement strand
TTTTTAGTTTAATCAGGGGCTTTATGAAACAATCTAAGTATCACATAATTAATAAAATATTAATTATTACATTATTTCTTCCTCTATTTTTCATCTATTCTTGTGGTGATGACCCGGTAGTCGGACCCGAAAAAGGTACAATCAAAGGGCAAATATTTGATTATCTGACAAACGAACCATTAGAAGGATGTTTGGTATTTACCGAGCCGGGCACAGAGTCTGTATTTAGTGATGCTAAAGGGAATTTCACTATAAATAATGCTACACCAGGGGAATATAGTATTAAGTCTGCGAAAGTAAATTATAAAACTTCTGTAACCAAAATTGCAATTAGAAACAATAATACTACTATCTCTAATTTGTTGATGTTTGTTGGTTTCGGAACAGTAAACTTAGATAGTATTGTAATTAATCAGCCACCAAAAAGACCAACTCCTAATTATCCTTTAAATGAAAGTAAAGTTGGAATTTCTACTACTAATACAGTAGAGTTATCTTGGATATGTACTGACCCAGAAAATGATGAAATGACTTACACTTTATCTTTCGGTCAAACTTCAGATAAATTGACAATAATTGAAGCTGAAATTTATGAGAAAAAATATAAATTAAAAGACTTAGAAATCAATAAATCTTATTACTGGCAAATAGAAGCAAAAGATAAATATGGAAATAAAACTAAGAGCTCAATTTTTAGTTTTGAGACACAAAATCTACCACCAACAGAACCTATAGCACTTTATCCATTAAACAACGAAAAACTTAAAATAAATAATATAAAATCTATAATCTTATCTTGGATTTCGAATGACCCAGAAAATGGTAGCTTAAAGTATAATGTTTATTTTAGTGATAATGTGGTATCAATACCAAAAATTGCAAGTGATACTAAAAGTTCAAGTTATAGAGTTGATAATATTGAAATACAAAAAACTTACTTTTGGAAAATTGAAGCAACAGATGACTTAGGGAAAAAAACAATCAGTCAAGTATTTTCATTTGATATAGATAGTACTGGTACATCTATAGATTACAATATACCAAATATAACAAATGGACTTTTAGTATATTTAGGTTTTAATGGTAATACCACAAATTATATTTCAGACTACACTACAATTAATTCCGGAGTTGGTTTGACTAACGATAGAAATAATAATGCAAAATCCGCTGGCAGTTTTAATTTGTTAAATAATAAATTATTTTTTCAAAATTTAAATTCTAATAATTTTGAATCATATACTATTTCTTTTTGGATAAAGCCAAATAATGGTTATGGATTTCCTTTTGAAGGTTTAGTTACTTTGGTTGGAAAAGCATTTAGCACGGGAAATAGTGCTTTCAGTATTAATCTTAGTAGTATTAATAAAAAACTGACGATAGTTCATTATGATTTAGAAAAATTTTATTTAATAAATTCTAATTCAATTATACCTGAGAATGTTTGGACACACACAACAATAACTTTTAATAAGTCTGATAAAAAGTTAAAAATTTATATAAATAATAATCTGGATTACGACAAAGCATTTGTTGAAGTTGGTAAATCAACAGTTCCATTACATATTGGAATGGATGCCAATAATAACAATAGGGTATTTAATGGTGTACTTGATGATTTATATATATTTAATAGAGCTTTAAATAATACTGAAGTCACACTATTATATAATAATTAATTCAAGGAAATATTATTACACTTATGTTATTAAAGATTATAAATATTGTTGTAATTTATAATTTTCATTTAATATCAAAAAATCTTTTCATTTTTTAGTTTAATCAGGGGCTTTATGAAACAATCTAAGTATCACATAATTAATAAAATATTAATTATTACATTATTTCTTCCTCTATTTTTCATCTATTCTTGTGGTGATGACCCGGTAGTCGGACCCGAAAAAGGTACAA
>JBDNHS010000001.1:0-7628 GCA_041688685.1 Kapaibacterium sp. (SeqCode) | reverse complement strand
TGAATGATTTTTTTCTCACCTGTGTATTCTTGAATTAACAAGATTACTTTCTCTAAGTTATTGATATCATTTTTGATGTTTTCTTTTTCTGCACTAAGTTCTTTTAATTTCTTTTTAGATATTTTTTTAGTTTCATCAGTTTGGATTAAAGTTTCTTCTTCTTGATATATTTCAGTAACAACATATTGAATATTAATTCTAAGGAAAATCCTATCGCCATACGAATTTATAAATAGTGTTTCCAAGTTTAATATTTCTTTGTTGTCTAAATATTTAGATTTTATATAATCAAGTAAATTAATTTCTGGTAGTTTGTTTTTATCTAAATAAACTATTTGATCTAATAGATTGTATTCATCTTCGTCGTCATACTTGAGAATATTTTTAGTTCTTTCAGATTTAATTTCAGTATTATAAATAAAATCGTAAACTAATACACCGAAACCAGATTTTTCGAAAAGGTCAAAAAAACCTTCGTTTAATAAATTTGTTATTTTGAGATTATTTTTTGACACGATACAATTTATTTATTATAAAAAAATTAAATAATTGATTATTTTGAAAAAATATTATATTATTTTGTAATATTTTTTTATATAATGTTCTCATATTTACCTAAAACAAAGTTAACATATTTTTGGTAATATTAATTACAAAACCAAATATTTTGAAAAAATATATATTTTCAATTTTAATAATACTTGTAACTCTTACGTTTACAATTCATAGTAATTTCGAATTACTACATCAAATTTATCATTTAGGTAGTGATAATAAGTATGTGCATTATGTAAATGATAATATAGATTATAATGTAGATTATAATAAAATTGACAATTTTGATAAATATGATAAGTCAAATTTAAATAATAATTCAATTTTCAAGAAACTATTTATTAATAATTTAAATAAAGTCCAAAAATGTGATTTTGATAATTATGTAGTGAACAATCAAAAGTATATTCAGCATATTGTAAATTTTGAAGACATACTTAATTTAAAAGTTTTAGAGGATTTTAATTATTACAAATCTCTCAGGCTCAAAACCATACTCCGAATAAATTCTAACAAAGCTCCACCACTTATAGTATAATACATCTATTCCTTAATTTTATCTATAAATTTATATAACAAAACTTTTATAAATCTAAATAAGTATTTATAATCATCTTTGTGCATATATATTTAAAAAAAGATATTGTTAAAACAAACTAATTTATATGTAGTTTGTTTTAATAAGTTATCTATTATTCTTTATTGTAGTCATAATAGTGGTAATATAAAAATATTACTTACATTTTATTTATTGTATTTTTAAATAATTAGATCGGAAATCAAACAATGAAATTAAATAATCTTCTAAAATTAAAAGGTTTTTCTGTAGTTATATTAATAGCAATATTTTCAATATTTGCTACATCTTGCGAAAAACATCCGCATTCCCATGAAGAACACTTCGAGCCAGTTGGTATAGTTGTCAAAGATGCAACAAAAGGCATCTTTATGAAGATATTTGAGGGCAAAATTGACACAAATTACAACAAAGAAGTAGTATTAAACTTTGATGAATTGAAAGACAGTGAATCTGACGAATATGAAATCGGATTTTTGGGTAAAGATGGCAAAGAAATTGCAAATCCTACTTCTTCAAGTTATAAATTAGAATTAGTTTTTGCAGATAAAACTATTGCTGAATTATATCAACACGATGGAGAACAATGGGCATTTCATATCAAAGCACTTAAAAAAGGCGAGACTAATTTTGAAATAAAAGTTTTACATGCAGGTCACTCTGATTTTAAAACTCCAAGCATTAAACTCAATATAAAGTAATTTCTACTTAATATTTGTTACAAAACATAAAAATGAATAGTTGCAACTATAATTCCTTAAATTTAAAAGCAAAAGGCAATGTAAAACTAATAGTAGAATATTTATATTTTACTAAACTTTTGCTTTTAAGTTTAAGTTTTTTTTTCACTCTTATTATCACAAATGAATTAAAGGCAGATGAAAACTCACAAGAGGGTAATTCAAATTCACTAAACTTGTTGTTTGATATTTATGACCTCGAAACAAAAAATAATGTTGATGAATTAAAAATCACACTGAAGTCAAATTTTGAATATGATAAAATTGATATTATAAATGAAAGGAAAGCGATATCATACAATATCAAAAATATTAATCTTAAAAAAGCTCAAGAATTACAAAAAATAAATATTGAAATTGATATTAATAAATCTGGATACAAAGAAAAACATCTTGTTCTCACATTTAGCTACAAAGAGTTTTTGGAAATATTACAAAAAAATAACTATAAAATAAACACTTATATTGCTCCCATAAGTTACAAATCGACCTCAGTTATAATAACTACTGATAACTTGGACAACAGCTCTCACATCGGTCATAAACACACCTTAGAAAATAGATTATTACATAAAGAGTCATCACAAACATTGGCAAATACACTCAAAAACGAAGTTGGGTTTGCAATTTCTTCTATGGGACCAGCGACAGCAAGACCTGTCATTAGAGGATTGAATGGTAATAGGATACTAATAAACGAGGACGGTGTGCCATCTGTGGATATTTCTGCATCTTCTCCCGACCACGCAGTAACAACAGATGCCAACAGTGCCGAAAGAATTGAAATAATTAGAGGTCCGAAAGTATTGGTCTTTTCTCCGGTGTCAATCAGTGGAGTAATAGATGTAATCAAAAACAAAATCCCTTATATATTTCCTCATTCTACCAAGGCAAGCTTTTACTCAATTTTCGAATCAATGAATTACGGTAATATTATCGGTGGTGATGTAGAGGTGCCATTTGATGCAAAAAATAATACAGTAGATAATGATTATAATTATCTTTTCAAAACTAATCTAAATTACAAAACTACAAGTGATATTAGAAGCCCCAACCAAATACTCAAAAACTCAAGCTCAGAATCTTATAATATTAACACAAGTATAATCAAGTCAAGTGATGATTATGATGCAGGATTGTCGTTTTTAGTTTATATTAATGATTACCAAATACCTGGCGGATTTGTCGGTGGTCACCCAAATGGCGTAAATATTAAGATTGAAAAGAATAATATAAACTTTGCTAATTCTATACATTTACACAAAGATTTTATTGATGATATAAAATTCAATATATCTAGAAATTATTATTTTCATACTGAATATGAGTCCGATGGTTTGATAGGTGCACAGTTCAAAATAGAAAACTACTTTGCAAACATTGATTTTTTGCAACACAAAACCGATTTATTCACTGATGGGATTTTTGGCATTAGTGCTAATATAAAGAATTTTGATATAGGTGGATTTGTTTTCACTCCACCCACTATTCAGTCAACTATTGCGGCATACATTTATGAAGAGATTGATTTAGATGAAATAGGAATTCAATTCTCATCTCGCTTTTATTTTGATAATTACCAACCAAAAATAAATATTAATACTGGCACAAATAATAACGTTTCCAAACATTTATCACACTTTAATTTTTCAAACTCTGTGTCATTGCAGAAGTCAATATATGACAATTTAATTTCTGGGATTACAGTATCACGTACCTCCAAAAACCCTACAATAGAAGAGCTTTACTCGAACGGTCCTCATCTTGCTGCATACTCTTACGAAATTGGTAATCAGAACCTAAAGCCAGAGGTAGGTTATGGTTTGGAGTTTTTTAACACATATTTTGAAGACGATTTAAACTTTAGTATTAATTTTTACTACAATCATTTTGAAACTTACATTACTCCAAGAAATACGGGAAAAATTAACTTCGCACAGTTGTTGCCAATTTTTCAGACTTCAAGTCTTAGAAGCCGAATATATGGGATGGAGTCCAAAATATCGAAAGAGATATTTGATAATATCACGCTAAACACTAATTTCTCATTGACTATTGGCGATAATTTGGAAGAAAACATACCATTGCCGATGATACCTCCAATCAAGTCAAAAATTGACGTTACATATAAACTAAAAGAAGACATAATTTCAGTTTATAGTAATTTGGTAGCAGCACAAACCAGATTTGACACATTTGAAACTAAAACTAATGGTTATATTACTTTTGGTTTAGAATACTCTACTATATGGACTTTTTCTGAACAAGTATTAAGTGTTTCATTTGTATTAGACAACATCACAAACCAAATATATTATAATCACCTTTCACGTATCAAATCAATTATGCCCGAACCGGGTATAAACTTCCGATCCAACCTAAAATTATACATTTAATTTATTTGTTTTAATATAGTTTTCAATCAAAAATCATATTCGATCGCAAAAATTGTTGTAAATTGTAAAGTATTTATTATTCCTTTTTTGAAAATACTAAATTTGATAAAATTAGTAATTTAGGTATTTATTGAGAAAAAGTTTAAACATAATCTTTCTAACTATATTTGCTTTGCTTACATTGGTAAACTCAGCAGGATATTTTATTTACTATAAAGCCGAAACTTACAAAATTAAAAAGGAGTTTAAAACAAGACTTAGAAAAATAAACAACTCCACAGATTTGCCAAATGAAATAGTAGAAATTAGAATACATAAAAAAGAAATTAGAAAATTAATATTTAAGGAAAAGTATGAATTCGAGTATCAGAATAATCTTTATGATATAATAAAAAAAGAAATTCGTGGTGATTCTATTTATTATTTCACTCTAATTGATGAAGTTGAGACAAAATTAGTTGCCAATTATAAAGATAAATTAAAATCCGATAAGAAAACTGATAATAAATTAGTCAAACTTTCTACTGAATATTTGCCAATAAATAGTGAAATAGTATATCTAATTTTTCGTAACTCCCCACGATGCTCAATTTATATTGAGCCCAAAAGTAACTGTAATTTGAGCAGATTGCTTAAGCCCCCTTGTTTGATTAGTTGAAATATAATAATAATATTTTTTCAATTAATTTAAATAAAAACAATGAAAATAATAAAAACAATAATTAAAATCTTAACTATTGTGATAATTCCTTGCACAATATTAACTTTGTCGCTAAATGCGAAAGATGTCAAAAAAGATACATTAAAAGCAAAAGAAGTAGTAGTAACTGGGCTTCGCTATGCCGAATCCCTAATCGAATTACCGATGTCTGTAACTGTATTGAAAGGTGAAGATTTGCTTTTCAATCGAGGTTATGGAGCCGAAGAAGTTTTAAACAGAGTACCTGGAGTGTTGGCTCAAACAAGATCCGGTGGAACAGATATGAGACTTACTATTAGAGGATTTGGAGCCAGAGGAGCAGGAGATCGCTCAAATAGTGGAACAAGTCGAGGCATAAAAATATTATTAGATGGGTTGCCTATGACAGAACCGGACGGTAGAACAGCATTTGATTTATTGGACATTGATAATGCTTCAAAAATAGAAATAATTCGTTCAAATTTAAGTTCGGTGTGGGGAAATGCAGCAGGAGGTGTTGTAAATATTAGTACTATTCCTAATTTTGCAAAAGATTATGTGCAACTTGATGTGCAAAACGGAAGTTTTGGCTATCAAAAATATGGTCTATCTGCTGCATCAAACTTAGATTTTGGGAAGGCATATATTCAAGCATCGCAAACAAACTTTGATGGTTTTCGCCAACATAGCGAAGGAAGTCGTTTGTTATTGAATGCTGGATTAGTCTCTGCTTTGTCAAACAAAACTACTCTTGATGTTCATCTAACAGCAACACAAAACAAGTTTAATATACCTGGACCATTGACGCAAGATGTTTTTGATTTGGCATATACTTCTGCTAATGATCTATATTTAACAAGAAAAGAAAGAAGAAATAATACTCTTGGTAGACTTGGAATGAATTTAATGCACAATTTCGACGATAATAATACATTACAATTTAGTTCATTTGCTGAAACCAAATTCTTAGAGCGTTCTGAAAGAAATACATTCAGAAATTTCCTTAGATACCACGTTGGCGCATCAGTTAGTTACAAAAATGTAACACAAATTACTGACGAAATTAAAAACACTGCTTTGGTAGGATTTGACGAAGCATATCAAGATGGTGGTATTATGTTTTTCTCTTTAGATGCAAACAAAAATCGTGGTACACTTCAGACAAATAAAAGGGAGGGGGCAAACACACTTGGAGCATATATTCAAGATGAAATCCAATACGGAAATTTGTCTGTTTTCTTAGGTGGAAGATTAGATGCAGTAAGTTATCATTCTGCGAATTATTTAGATGGTGGAGTTTTTAAAAATCAACCAACGGATAAAAAAGTATTTGATAAGTTTATCCCAAGATTTGGAGTGAATTATAAAATAGATGAAAGTAACAGTGTTTTTGTTTCTTATGGCGGTGGGATAGAAGTTCCTGCAGGAAATGAAACAGACCCTACACCAGAATTTGGAAATGATACTTTATTTATAATTAATCCATTATTAGACCCAATAATTTCTACAACAACTGAAATTGGCTGGAAATTATTCCTTCCACAATCAAGTTGGTATAATAATTTGGATTTTACATTTGCAGCATTCAATATTGATGTAGTAAATGATATTGTCCCATATCGTGGAGGTAGGTATTATTTTACTGCTGGCAAAACAAATAGAAAAGGCGTGGAATTAGGATTGAATCTTCAAACAGAAATGGGCATTAAATTCAATTCTGCCTTCACTTTTATGTCAACTGAATATACAGACTACAAAATAGATTCAGCTTTTACTTCTCCAAAATCGCCAGGGAATTTCGCAGTTTACAACGGTAACAATATTGCTGGTATTCCAAATAGTAATTATTTTGTTAGTATTGGCTATGTTGCGAAATCTTTGAATGATTTGGAGTTTGCATTTAATGTAAATGGTATTTCTAAATATTTTGTCGATGATGCAAATAAAATTGAAGTGCCAGCATTTACAACGTTAGGATTTCGTTTACAAACAGGCACATTAATTAATATTTCTGAGAATATGCCTTTGTCTTTATATGTTAATATGAACAATATTACTGATGCAAAATATGCAGCATCGGCTTTTATAAATCCAGATTTAGTAGGAGGCAAACCGGTATATTTGGAATCAGGAATGCCAAGAAACTTTATTGCTGGTATGAAAATTAGAATACAATAACGAATTTATCTATATTAAAACATTTTTCATAAAATATCTTTCCTAATTTTAATCCTTCCTAAGGTTGTTCCCTTAAGTTCTTTCCTTAGGTTGGATTTTTTAACTTTTAAATTAAGCAGGAGAAGTTAACTAACTTGTCCTGTTTTGTTATATTCTCTCGAAGTTAAGTAGTTTTGTTTTTCTATTAGCAATGAGTTGCAACTCCTTGTCCTATATTCCTACCTATTAACCAACAACCGCTGGCTAATGCTACCAGTTGGTGTTTGTATTTGGATTGTATAGGAGCCGATGGGAATATTATTCAAATCTATTTCTGCCTTGTTGGTGTAATTTGGAATAGTCATTATTTCATTACCCAAAATATTATAAATACTCAAATCTGCCACTCCTAATCCACTCACTTCACCCAAATCAACAGAAATTTTATCAGATGATGGGTTGGGGTAGATAAGGAAATTATGGATTGTAGCTACTTCTTTTTCTATGGAAGTAGGATTAAAATC
>JBDNHS010000390.1:0-4664 GCA_041688685.1 Kapaibacterium sp. (SeqCode) | reverse complement strand
GAGGAAGAGGAAGAGGAAGAAGAACAAGAAGAGGAAGAGGAACAAGAAGAAGAACAAGAACAAGGAATGTTATATTTTTCCGATAGTAAAATAACAATAGAAATTTGCAAAATAAATAAATTAAATATTGATTTATTATTCGATAGCGATAAATTTATTTGTGAGGATATTATTAATTATGATTTTGATGTAGAAAAATACAGTAAAACATTTGTCAATAAAGTATTTATTGGAACAATTCCTACAACATCTCTAAAACCAGATATCGACAATAAATATATAACAATTCCATTGGATAGACTTAAACTATACAAGACAGAAAATATAACTAAACCAAACATAGAAGAATTGATTAATAAAAAAGACAAAATTTTTGAATTTCCACCATTACGTAAACAATATAGATTGCCATCAGAAATAAATTCAACAAAATTATCTCTTCCGATGATAAAACCAATTGACTATTCAATAATCAGCGATGAAGAAATACAAAATAGTGCAGGGGGGTTATTTTTCTCGGTGCGTAAATATGAATTTAAATATATATGTAATAATATATATGTACCAATTACAAATATTAAATTTAAAAATAACATCAATTTTAAATACAGAAATAGTTTAAGTTTTTTGAAATTTATAGTTGACTCTTGGATTGATATATTTGATAATAGAATAGGAAGTTCAACATATTTACATTATCAATATAGTATATTAATAAATAATGAACAAGCAATTAAAATTATTGAAAACCAGTTAACCAAAGATAAAATATATGTTTGGAATTTAATTTCAAAATTTCATTATTATGATTCAAAACCAGATGTTGTAAAAATATATCCTTCTAATTATAATATAGCAATAACTCCAATATTATTATTATTAAAATCTAAATCAATTAATAATTTAGAATTATATAAATATTTAAATGTTGCATATTGTAATTCTCCAGACGTAAATAATTTATTGACCTATAATAAAATGAGAATTAGCAAACTTTTTGGTTTATTTAGTAAGAATGATTTAGACATAATAATAACATATTTTAAATTATTTAATGATTATAATTCAATACATTCTAAGGACAAAACTAACATAAATTTGGATAATATACAGATATTAATCAATAGAACATGTTGTAATATTAAAAATTGCAAAAATCCAGAACTATATCGTTATTATTCTAACTTATTATGTAATAGAGATATACTACTTGATATTCTTCCAAAATTAAAATATTTTTATATATATTGTATAAGCACAAATACTAACAACATTATTACAAGTATTAAAAAATCACAAAATAAAATAATAGAGATTTGGGACATTGTTAAATATGGAAATTCAACTAATATATCATTCTCTAAAGAATATTTGGATTCAACTTGTTAATTTAATTAATGACATTATTCTTAAATGTCCATATATATTTTATTATTCTTTATTTATATATATAAATATATGAATTCATATTTTGAAAAATACATAAAATATATAAATAAATATTTAAACCTAAAATCGCAAATAGGGGGCAATCTACTAGATGAATTACAGAAAAAAATAACATATACTGAAAATTATTGTATTGACAAAGACGATTATTTTCATCAACATTAAGGCGAATGTTGGAATGATTCCATTCAAATGTTATTTTGTTTTAGTGATGAATTAAAAACTCAAGTACAGGGAAAATTATTTAATTTAACACCAACAGAAATAATAGATATGGCTTATTTAGATTCCAGAGATAAATTCTTAGTACCCGTAAATCGTAGGAATGGGAATGGGAATGGGAATGGGAATGGGAATGGGATTAAATTTGTGAAATTTGAAAAAAGATTAGAAAAATATTTAACCTTTTTACAAAAGAGATTATGTTCTCATATCATTCATAGTAATCCAACAGGACAAATGCCTAAATGTAATAGAGAAGAAATAGATTTAGAATCGGATGATTTTTATAAAAAATACAATTTATCGTGTGGAACAGATGATAATATTTCAATTCTAGACCAGAAACTTGTACTAACACGCCAACAAAGTGAAATAACTGGTATTGGTTCAGCTATATCTGGATTAAAATTAGCAAATGTTAGTAGTACTATTACTGAACATGGTGCATCGATAGATATAATGGATGTAATTATTAATTGTCTTTCTTTTTGTTTATTAGATAACGACAATGTATTAAAAACAAATATAATAACTAGTATGAGTAAATTAACTAGTGTCATTATTGATAAATGTTTTGGAATATTAGTAAATACACCATGACATAGCACAGCATTTTATATATGCAATGAAGAGTATTTATATTTTGACGACCAAGGTGGAATATTTGTATGTGATTGGAAAAAGATATTACATACATATTTGCCTTATATCAACACTCATTATTTAATATTATATTTTATAGACAACAAATTTTGTATATTGTTTAAACAAATATCAACTGATGAATGTTTATTAGTTAATGAAGATAATACATTAACCAATTCAGATATTAAATTATATAAAAAATGGATTGATTGTGGGGTACAAATATTAACATTTATTGAACAGATTAATTTAAAAGATAAAGATAGTGTATTTATTGAAAAAATATTGGAAAATCAATTTGTAGTATCACAATCATTATATGATTATCCCGATATAATGGATAAAGATACTTTAGTAGTTTCTAAACCAAGTCATCCATATGATATTTTTACAAAGTTAAATACAACAGACGTTAACCAAATTAGAAAAAAAATACTAAATAATGAGATAGTTTACGATAAATCAACAGCTCAATCATTATTATATGTTATTGCAAATTCTTCTTATGTCAAAGGGGATTTGGAAATATATAAATTATTAATTTGTTCTGGTGCGGACATTAATTATAAATATTTTAATAATACAAATATTTATTATTAATTTGTTCTGGTGCGGACATTAATTATAAATATTTTAATAATACAAATATACTTGATATTATAAATGAACACGGGTATGAACCAGAACTTTGTATTTTTATTATATTCTTAATTAATTTAGGTATGGATATAAATCATAATTCAAAATATGGTATTTTATATAGTCCAATATTTAATAAAGATATAAAAATGATTAAATTTTTAATTAATTTGGGAGCAAATGTTAATTTTATAAATGAGAAAGGCGAAACATTTATTTTACAAATTTTAAATAATAAATTAACTGAAGATAAAGATGAAGATGAAGACAGTAAAGAAGATAAATTGTTAAATGATGAAATAATAAAATTATTAATGGTGTCAGGTAGTTATTTATCCGTTAAAGATTCAAATGGAAAAACTGCATTTGAATTTGAATTAGGGATAGAAAATATGAAATATGATATTGTAAAATTATTAATAGAAAATGGGATTGATGTTAATCAGGAATTTTCTACTGGACAATCTGCATTATTCTATATTATAGAACAAATACAGTCAGGGATTGGGAAAACGGATTATTTAGATTATGTTAAATTATTAATTAAATCGGGTGTTGATTTGGAACAAATTGGCAATTATGAATCAGCCCCATTACAATATATTGTTGTAAATAGTACATGTGGTAATTCTGACGAATATACACTTGTTAACATGTTATTAGATGCTGGTGCTAATTATATTGTGGAAAATGAGGTTATGGGTTCTATTATTGAATTTGTGGAAAATTCAGATGATGAGATTATGAAAAAAATATTCGAACCATTAAAAAAATAATAATTTATTTTATGTTATGTTATAAAAGCTACTATGCATGTAGTAAATTCTTTTTAATATAAAATAATATTGATAATAATATTATCATGAATCAAATAGACAATAATATTTCTAAATTGAAAATTTCTGCAACTTGGGATTTTATTAATAATTTGTCAAGGTTTTCATCAATTAATGAAACAAATGAACTTTTTAGTCCCAAAATTTTAAATCAGGAACAAATTGAAAATAATAAATATATAACTGAAATATGTATAAATAATTACTGTAATGAGGATATATGTCTTAAAAATTTAAATTTTTTACCAAATATGACAAAATTAGCAATTCTTGATTTAAAAACTTGTTATTTACCCAACAGTCTAAATCAATTGACTAACTTGAAAGGATTGGATATACATTCCAGAATAGAAAATTGGAATGAACCAATAAAACGGAAATATCGCATAAATAATTTGGATATATTGGAAAGTTTGGTTAATTTAGAACATTTGGTTCTAAGTGTTGAATTAGATAATTTTCCAATGCATATATTAAAGTTAAAAAAATTAAAGTATATATGTATTGAAAGTACAAATATTATTAAATTACCTGCTGAATTATGTGATTTAGAAGAATTATCCATTATAAAAATAAACAATTTACATTCAAATAGTTTAATTCATAAAAATAAAATGATAATTTTTGATTGGGATGTGATTACAACAGATTATATGGATTTAGATTATATGTTTACACAAAAAAAAAATATAGAAATTCCAGAAGAAATAACGGAATTAAAAATATTAAATTGCCACTATAAGAGTTTGGATAATCTACCATCCGATATCCAAATACTTAGATTATGTACTGATATTTTATATCCGCTGACTAATTTACCAACTGGTCTTAAAAAATTAATTATATATTATAGACCTCTATATATGACTGAAG
>JBDNHS010000389.1:0-3703 GCA_041688685.1 Kapaibacterium sp. (SeqCode) | reverse complement strand
TTAAATTGGAATGGTTTTCACAACAAAATAATATTTACCAAGCTGTTTGAGCTGGGATATTTACTTGGTTTGTTACAGCACTTGGTGCAGGTATAGTATTCTCATTCAAAAATATTAACAGAAAAGTTTTAGACTTAATGCTTGGATTTGCTGCCGGTGTTATGATTGCAGCAAGTTTTTGGTCGTTATTAGCACCTGCTATAGAAATGGCAGAATCTCAAAATTCAACAGCTTGGTTGGTTGTTGTTATTGGCTTTTTATTAGGTGGATTTTTCTTATGGGCAATTGATAAAGTATTACCACATTTACATCTTGGATTTCCAGTTAGTCAGGCAGAAGGTATCAAAACAAGTTGGCAGAGGAGCGTATTGTTAGTAATGGCAATTACTCTTCATAATATTCCAGAAGGTTTGGCTATTGGTGTTGCTTTTGGTGCATTATCTATTGAGGGTACAACAGCCACTTATTCATCAGCAGTCGCATTAGCAATCGGTATTGGATTACAAAATTTCCCTGAAGGTGCCGCTGTCTCTATACCATTGAGACGTGAGGGTTTTACAAGATTTAAAGCATTTATGTATGGACAGGCATCGGGAATAGTTGAGCCAATTGCGGCTTTTATTGGTGCAAGTTTGGTAATTAGTATGCAATATCTTCTACCTTATGCCCTGGCATTTGCAGCCGGTGCAATGATTTATGTCGTAGTAGAAGAATTAATCCCCGAATCTCAATTAAATCAAAATACTGATGTTGCTACAATTGGGACTATGATTGGATTTGCTCTTATGATGGCTTTAGATGTTGGTCTCGGTTAATTTTGTTTCAGTTTGTTTTATTTATTTCAAATTTAGCACTTTTAATGAGTTCTATGCTATTATAATTTCTTAAATCTTTAAAACCAAATTGCCACATTGAATAAATATTTTTTCGTTTTTCAAAGAAAAGAATTTTTACTTCTTTTTTAGTATGTATCTGCCACTGACGATATGGAAAATATAATTGTCTTATAATTGTATTTGTAATTTTAGAATTTTTGGCTTCAATTAATACTATTTGATTTTTACCTTCATATCCTGCATCTACTTCAGTTTGAACGCTTTTAGTTTCAATTGGATTTGCATGGTCACCTGCAAAAAAATCAAATTCAGGTGTATATTTTCTACCTCTTATTGTTAAAACTAATGTTTCATCTTCTAAAAAACTACGAATTAAACTTGAAGCATAAGCAAAATCTAAGTGTTGCATCTCAGAATTTCCGATTTGAGAAGTTTCTAATTCAAAATCAAGTTTAGAAGTATAAAGTGTTGCTGATTCAGTTATTTCTGGGATATCAATATAGCCTTCACCTTTCAAAATAGCATAAGTTCCATTTTTAATTGGTAGTATAAATAAGCCATTATCAACAAAAACTTTCGGTCTACTTTCTCTTGTATCTTGTTTACACAGTACTCTTACTTCTCTTTGAGATGTTTGAGTATAACCTGCAGTGGCAGTTTTTATTTGCGATGCAGTTAGAATAAAAGGACCTTTTACAAAATCATTTTCAATAATTTTATTGGCTTCAAAAATTGATTGCCATGGTTTGTGGTTCATATTTATAATTTGTAATTAAAAGTTCATTGATTTTACCACGCTTTTCACCATTACAGTTAATAGCTCTTTTGGCAAAAACTTTGAAAATATTATATTCCGAAAATACATTTTCAAAAAAATCATCATTTGGATTCTCATTTTTTGGATCAGAATTAGAAAGCATTAATTTTGCTCCTTTTTCTTTATCTAATTTTTGAAAAAATTGGGCTAATTGTATTTGCTCATTGTCCTTAAATTCTGTACCTGTATAGGTAGTAAAACTAGATGTAGAACTAATTGGTCTGTAAGGTGGGTCAAAATAAACAAAACTACTTTCATTTACTTTATCAATACAGGTTGAATAATTTGCATGTTCTATTTTAGCAATTTGAAGAGCTTTTGAAACAGCCATAATATTTGATGGATCAAATATCTTAGCAGTTTTATGTTTCCCAAATGGTACATTGAACTCTCCTTTTAAATTTAATCGGAAAAGTCCATTAAAACAAGTTTTATTAAGAAATATAAATTGAGCAGCTCTTGAAATCCAAGAATCTGATATTTTTTTGTAATTTATTTCAAACCTTTGTGAATTGAAATGTTTACGAACTGAAATAAATAAATCATTTCGTTTATTTTGTTCAGTAAGGTCATACTCTTTCTGATATTGGTCCAAAAATTCAAGTAAATCAAATGGTCTTTTTTGAATAACTTGATAAACTAAAACTAAATCTTTATTTAAATCTGATAAATATGCTGTTTCAATTTTGAATCGTTGAGAAAGTGAAAAGAATACCGCACCACCACCCAAAAAGGGCTCTATGTAATTTTCAATGTTGCCTTTCCTAAGTTCATTAGGATAATAGTTTTCAAATTGTGATAACAATTGATTTTTTCCACCTACCCATTTTATAAACGGTTTTGCTTTAATCATAGCTTATTTATTGGTATTTTGAATAAGGAGTTTATACTTTTTCAACAAATACATACGCATAAAGAAAAAAAATATTTTTATATTTTTAATGATTTCTTGTTTTTCAATTAAATTTGATATGTATAATTGTGTTTTTTAAGATCTTTAGTTAATTTTGTTTCAGTTTGTTTTATTTATTTCAAATTTATTTAATATGACTTATAATGCAAATAATGTAGAAGAATATTTAGAATTGATTCCAATTGAAAGAAAAGAATCAGTGCAAAAGTTACGTGATGTAATATTAAAAAATTTACCAAAAGGCTTTGTTGAAGTTGTTGGTTATGGTATGCCTTCTTATGTTGTGCCACATTCAATATTCCCTGATGGTTATCATTGCGACCCCAAATTACCACTTCCATTTATGAGTTTTGCCTCTCATAAGAATTTTGTAGCTTTTCACCACATGGGTATATATGCAAATCCTAAATTAATGGAATGGTTTGTAGATGAATATCCTAAATATTCTAAATTAAAGTTAGATATGGGTAAATCTTGCATTAGATTCAAAAAAATCAATGAAATTCCATATCAATTAATAGGTGAGTTGGTCTCAAAAGTAACTGTTGAAGAATGGATACAATTATACAAACAAACTTTTATTAAGTAATAATCACAAATATTAAATAAAATTATTCTTTTAAAAACTTTATACTAAACTTTCCATCTGTGATATTTAATTGTGTGCCTGAAGAATCCCTTATTAATAAATTAAATGTTCCTTTAATTCTGATACTGTCAATATATAAAACTTCCAAACTCCCAAGATAAGTTTCATAAGATTTGGTAGCAGATGGCGACGAAAATGGAAAATATCTAAAAAATGCAAAATTATCATTTTCAATTATAGGATACATTTTATAAATATTGCCTTGATTGGAACTCTTCAAGAAAAATTTTATAAGTTCTGTTACTCTATTTACCGAATCCCAATATGCGGCATCTATTTGAATAACACCTGGAAAATATTGACACTTTGCAACACTATTGGACTTCCATTTGACTCCATCAATTTTCATTTCCAAACCATTTTCTAAAGTGTCTACCGGCTTCACATTATTTATTGGATTATCTGCCAAATCAGGTCCACAAGCAATATTAACAAAAATAATCACAACAAGAGCGCATACTGATAATATATTTTTAAAAAAATTTATT
>JBDNHS010000388.1:0-1458 GCA_041688685.1 Kapaibacterium sp. (SeqCode) | reverse complement strand
TCTACTGAAGTTGAAATGAAAGAGAAAAAAGCTAGAGTAGAAGATGCACTGCATGCTAAAAGAGCTGCTGTACAAGAAGGTATAGTTCCTGGTGGTGGTGTTGCGTATATTCGTTCACTTAGCTTTTTGGACAATGTAACTCCTGCTAATCACGACCAAAAAACTGGTGTTGATATCATCAGACGTGCAATCGAAGAGCCATTACGTCAGATAGTTACTAACTGTGGTGGTGAAGCCTCAGTTGTAGTTAATAGAGTAAAAGACGGAACTGGTGCATTTGGTTATAATGCAGCAACTGACACATTCGAAGATTTATTCGAAAGTGGTGTTATTGATCCTACTAAGGTATCAAGAGTAGCGTTAGAAAATGCTGCTTCTGTTTCTGGATTATTGCTTACAACAGAGGCAACAATCACAGAAAAACCATCTAAAGAATCTGCAATGCCTGCAATGCCAGGTGGCGGTGGAATGGACATGTATTAATTATTAATTTTAAATTATTAATTAAAAATATAAAAAATCCTCATTGATTAATTTCAGTGAGGATTTTTTGTATTTTGCAAACTAATGATGATTGTAAAATCAATAAAGAAGATAAAAATCAATTAATTTATTGCTTCTCTTTTTGAGTTATTATATCCAAGATGATTTGAAAAGTTTAAAGCAGCAACTTTCCAATTGTTTGCTTTAAATAGTCTCGAATAATACCAATCTTCAACACTCGAATCTGATATACCTTCATTAATAGGTGGGTAGCCTAATTTAACTAAAGTATCAAATTTAATACAAAAAAATGCACCATTAAAAGTCTCTTTAACTTTAAATGACAGATTATCAATTGTTCTATTTTCAACTGTTTTATGAATTTGTTCTTGAAAATCATCATCCATTAAATTAACTAATTTTACATCATCAAAAGTATTAAAAAGATGATTTGAAGTTTCTAACCAACTTGAATTTATTGATATATCATCATCAGAAACTGTAATTAAATCAATTTCTCTTAATTCCAACAATTTTAATGCCTGTACCAATGAGTATGATTTTTGCCATTGTGGAATTAGATTATTTTCATTTAATAATAAATAGTCAATTGATTTTGCTTTTTTAAGATTTAACAACTTTTCCAATGTAAAATCTTCACTACCATTATCAATGACAATGATTTTTATATTTTTCTCATATTTTTTAATAGAATCAATTAATTTTGTTATTAATTCTCCACGATTAAAAGAAGTAATAATAATCCAATTTTCTTTACTAAAATTATTAAGTATATTTGATTTAACATTTTTTACTTTTATTTCTCTTTTTATTCTATTCTCAATATTACCTATATGAGTATTAAAATTTAGAATTTCTTTTTTATTAAATTCAAAATACTTATAAAGTAATTTATTTGTTCTTTTATGAAACAAAATGAAAAATAAAGTAAGAACTATTATGTTAACTAAAATT
>JBDNHS010000387.1:0-7824 GCA_041688685.1 Kapaibacterium sp. (SeqCode) | reverse complement strand
ATTGGTTGAGATTATTCCAAGTTTGCTGACAAGTTCTGACGTGTTGAATCAAACAAAAACTCTGATTGATAATTGGGGTAAACTAACTGTATTAACCAAAGATACACCTGGGTTTATAGTTAATAGAATTGCCCGTCCTTTTTATAGTGAATCGATTAGAATTTTTGAAGAGAATATTGCTGACGTAGCAACAATTGACTGGGCATTAAAAACTATTAGCGGTTTCCGAATGGGTCCATTTGAACTTATGGATTATATTGGGCATGATGTAAATTATGTAGTTACAGAGACAGTTTGGAAAGATATGTTTTATGACCCAAGATTTAAGCCATCTATTTCCCAAAAAAGATTGTTTGAGTCTGGACAATTTGGTTTGAAATCTGGTAAAGGATTTTATGATTATTCAGAAAATGCTGTAAAAGTTATACCAAATGAAGATATAAATTTAGGTAATGTAATTTTTATGAGGGTATTGGCAATGTTAATTAATGAGGCAGCAGATGCCGTATATTATAATATTGCGTCAATTAATGACATTGAGTTAGCGATGACAAAAGGAGTAAACTATCCAAAAGGTTTGTTGTTATGGGCTGATGAAATAGGTATAGATAAAATATTAATTACCTTAGATAATTTGTATGAGTTATACAGAGAAGATAGATATAGAACATCGGTGTTGCTAAGAACAATGAATAAAAACAATCAGAAGTTTTTGAGTTAAAATTAAATACAACTAAAATCATTTAAAGAATATTAAAAGAAAATCTAAAGAAAATAATAAAAATAAAAAAATGAATAATCCAGATAATCATCAAATAAAAACAGCATTATTGTCAGTTTCTGACAAAACAAATATAGTGGATTTTGCAAGAGAGTTAGAATTAATGGGAGTTGAGATTTACTCTACTGGCGGCACAAAAGCTACTTTGATTTCAAATGGTATAAAAGCAAAGTCAATATCGGAGTTAACTGATTTCCCGGAGATTATGGGTGGTAGAGTCAAAACACTTCACCCAAAAGTGCACGGTGGTTTGCTTGCTGATTTGGGTAATGAAAAACATATTAGCGAAATGACTGAAAATCAAATTAAATCAATAGATTTGGTTGTAATAAATTTATATCCATTTGAATCAACTCTAAAAAATGCAAATTCTAGTCATAGTGATTTGATAGAAAATATTGATATTGGCGGTCCAGCGATGCTAAGGGCATCTGCTAAAAACTATAAATGGACATTTACTGTCGTAAATCCAGAAAAATATACTCAAATTATAGATATTTTGAAAGAAAATAATATGAGAGTGCCGTTGGATATTAGAAGAGAGTTTGCCGGTGAGGTATTTTCTACTACTGCGTTTTATGATGCAATGATTTCTGATTATTTTAATACTTATAATAATAATAATTTCCCAAATAAATATAGTCTGGGATTGAAAAAAGAATATAGTTTGAGATATGGTGAAAATCCATTTCAAACGGCTGCACTATATAGCAAAAGTAGTTATATCCCAAATAGCGAAGTAAGTACTACTTCTGAATTTAGTGAAATATTTGAAAAATTACACGGCAAAGAGTTGTCATATAATAATATTTTGGATATCGACTCTGCTTCGAGAATAATATTAGAATTTGAAAATGAGTATGCAGTTGCTATTATAAAGCATACTAACCCTTGTGGAGTGGCGGTTGGTGAGTCATTAATTGACGCATATCAAAAAGCATTTGCAACCGATACAGTCTCCCCTTTTGGTGGTATTCTTTCATTTACACACGGAATAGACTTAAAAACTGCTGAGGAAATCCATAGTTTATTTGCTGAAGTATTGATAGCACCGAGTTATACGGACGAAGCATTTGAATTATTGAGTAAGAAAAAAGATAGAAGATTAATCAAAGCTAATTACAGTTTATTAAAAAATAGTTTAAGATATGAAATAAAATCTGTTGCTGGTGGGATTTTGATTCAATCCACAGATAACATATTATATGACGAAAACGACCTAAAAGTAGTTACAAAAAGGCAACCAACTAATGATGAAATGCTGGGTTTGATGTTCGCTTGGAAGGTAAGTAAACACATCAAATCTAATGCTATTTTGTTTGCTGCCAAAGACAGAACTTTGGGCATTGGAGCGGGGCAAATGTCAAGAGTAGATTCGAGTAGAATTGCGACAGAAAAAGCCAAATTAATGAGTTTAGAGTTGAAAGGTTCGGTATTAGCTTCTGATGCTTTTTTTCCTTTTGCAGATGGGCTACTTCAGGCAGCTGAAATGGGAGTTACAGCAGTAATTCAGCCTGGGGGTTCAGTTAGAGATGAAGAAGTGATAAAGGCGGCAGATGACAACAATATTGCTATGATATTTACGGGTGCAAGACACTTTAAGCATTAAAGATATTTAGTATTTTTTTAGTATTTTTTTTTAGAAGAGCCATAGATAGAAGTATTTATGGCTTTTTTTTTGGACGTTAATATTTTAGATGTTATTTCATTATCAATATCTCTTTATCGGAGAAAATGATTAAAAAATAATTAACTTATATTTAAATTTCTATTTTTAAAATATAATTTGTATTTAAGTTGATATTTAGTTAAGTTGATATTCAACATATACAATTATTTTATTTTTTTATTACGCTAATACAATGAATTAGTTTTTACATAAATCAATTTAAAATAATTTTTTTTTGTATTACAGGATTTAACTTTTAATTGCAACAAATGCTTTTTTAGATATAGGAGCGATTGGCGAATGAAAACTAAAAATGAAATATTAAATTTAAAAAAAGAACTTCAACTAAAAGAAGAACTTATTGCTAAATTATTATTAGATGTTGAGAATTCAAAATCTAACAATATGGTTGATATTACTGATATTACTGATATGGAATCAGCTGAGCAAGAGTTAAATAAAAGTGATGATAAATATAAATCAGTAATACAATTCTTGCAAGAAGGAATAATAATACAAGATAAAAATGGTTATTTTTACAGATGCCAATGAGAGTGCTTTATTAATTCTTGGAATAAGTTTAGAACAATTATTGGGTCTAACTGCATTTGAACCAATGTGGGGAGCAATTAAAGAAGATGGTTCTGATTTCCCAGTTGAAGAATATCCAATTACTTTATCTTTTAAAGAAGGAATTACTCTTAATAATATTATTATGGGTGTACACAAACCAAATGGAGAATTAATATGGACTACAATTAATTCAAAACCTATATGTAATCCATTAAATAATGAAATTATTGGTTCAGTTGCTTCATTCAAAGATATTACACATCAAAAAGCAATCAATGATGATCTTGACAGAAATCTAAAACTATTAGAAGAATCACAATCAATCAGCAAACTTGGTGGTTGGGAATTAGATTTAATAACTGGTAACTTGTATTGGACTGCAGAAACATATAGATTACACGAGACTATTCCAGAAGAATTTAATCCAACTGTAGATGCTGGCGTAGGGTATTATTTACCAGAGTCCAAAGTAATACTTGTCAAAGCATTAGAACTTGCTACAACTGTAGGAACTGGTTATGATTTGTATTTACAAACATATACAGCCAAAGGTAACTTAATGGATGTAAGAACTACCTGCAGAGTAACTATGGTTGATGGGAAGCCGATAAAACTAACTGGAATTTTCCAAGATATTACAGAACAAAAGAAGGGAGAAGTAGAATTACAGAAACTTTCGGAAAGACTAGTTTTAGCAACAAGAGCAGGTGGGGTAGGTATTTGGGATTTGGATATTGTAAATAATCATTTGATTTGGGACGATCAAATGTATAAACTTTATGGTATATCTGAAAGTGAATTTGTTGGAGCTTATGAATCTTGGGCAAATGCAATACATCCAAATGATAAATATAATTCCGAACTAGCATTAGAATTAGCTTTAAACAATGAAAAAGAGTATTCTCTGATGTTTAGAGTAATATGGAAAGATAATTCCATTCATTATATACAAGCATCAGCACAAATATATAGAGATGATAGTGGAAAGCCAATTAGAATGGTGGGTACAAATTGGGAAATTACTGAATTAATTAATGCACAAAATAAGATTTTAAAAACTGAAAAAAAATATAAGACTGTTGTTGCAACTCTTCATGAGGGAATTGCAATACATGATGAGAATTTATCTATAACAGAAGCAAATAAAAGTGCTGAAGAGATATTAGGATTAACATTAGATCAAATGCAAGGCAGAATTACTGTTGACGAAAGTTGGAAGACTATTCGTGAAGATGGTTCTGAGTTCACGGGGAATACTCGTCCTGCAATGATAACTTTGCAAACAGGCAAAACTCTTACTGATCAAATAATGGGGGTTTATAAACCGAACGGTAATTTGACCTGGATTTCTATAAATACTGTACCTATGTATGGTGACGGAAGTGATAAGCCAAATGGAGTTCTTGCTTCGTTTAAAGATATTATAGAACAAAAGACTTTAGAACTAAATCTAAAAAATGAAAAAGAAAAGTATAAATTATTATTTGATAATAATCCAATGCCTATATCAGTATTTGATGCTGAAACTCTACAATACTTAAATGTGAATGAGGCATTTTGTGAAAAATATGGGTATTCGCTGGAGGAAATTTTAAAATTAACAATTTTAGATATTAGACCTAAGGAAGAAATTGATTCATTTCTAATTTCTATAAAACCAAATGTTCCTGGACTTGTAAATGTTGGGATTTATACTCATCAAAAAAGAAATAAAGAACTAATTAAAGTTGAAATTATTAGGCATGAAATAATTTATGAAGGTAGGAGAGCAAAACTTGTTTTGGCAAATGATGTTACTGAGAAATTAAAAATTGAAGAAGAAATAATCAGAGTTAATAAATCTGCTTTAGATTTCAAAAATGCAGTTTATAGTGCATCAATTATTTCTAAAACAAATATTGAAGGCAATATTATTCTAGTAAATCAAAATTTTATAGAAATAAGTGGATATTCAGAATCTGAATTAATAGGCAAAAATCATAGAATGATTAACTCTGGATTCCACAAAAAGGAATTTTGGGCTGAAATGTGGAGTACTGTTTTATCTGGTAGAACTTGGAGAAATGAGGTAAAAAATAGGGCTAAAAATGGAACTTATTATTGGGTTGATACATTTATAATCCCTTTTATTAATTCCGATGGCGAAGTAACTCAATTGTTATCTATTCGGAATGATATAACAATAAGAAAAAAAATTGAAGAAGAGTTAATACTTAATAAAAAAGCAGTGGAAAGTTCACTTGAGGGAATTGTGATTGCAGATGTATCGCAACCAGATTTTCCTTTAATATATATAAATGATAGATTCACTGAATTGACTGGCTATACTAAAGAAGATGCTATTGGGAATAATTGTAGGTTTTTACAAGGGCCGGGTTCGGTTGGGGAAACATTAGACAGATTACGTAAAGCAATAAAAGATAAAAAAGATTTTGAAGGAGAGTTAATAAATTATAAAAAAGATGGAACAAAATTCTGGAATAATTTAAGAATAACTACAATTAAAAATGCCGAAGGTGAAGTAACTCACTTTGTAGGTTTGCAAAATGATATTACAATAAGGAAAAATATTGAAGAAGAATTAATACTGAATAAAAAAGCAGTGGAAAGTTCACTTGAGGGAATTGCAATTTCTGACTCTAACCAACCAGATTTTCCTTTAATATATATAAATGATAGATTCACTGAATTGACTGGCTATACTAAAGAAGATTCCATCGGTAAAAATAGTAGGTTTTTACAAGGACCGGATTCGGCCGGTGAAACATTAGACAGATTACGTAAAGCGATAGTTGAAAAAAATGATTTTGAAGGAGAGTTAATAAATTATAAAAAAGATGGAACAAAATTCTGGAATCATTTAAGAATAACTACAATTAAAAATGCAAAGGGTAAAGTTACTAACCATGTATTTTTCCAAAATGATATTACAATAAGGAAGAATAATGAAATGTTACTAATTGAAAGGGGAAAAAGTTTAGAAGATATTTTTAACTTTTCCCCAGTGCCATTTGTAATTGCAAAAATTAGTAATGGTGAAATTATTATGGTTAATAATAGTTTGGTAAAATTATTAGGTGAAAATGCAAATGATTTAATTGGGAAATTTACAGATCAGTTTTATGTTAGTAAAATTGATAAAAATGAAATTTTAAAAGAAATTGAAGAAACCGGAGAATTAAACAACATAGATTTAATTTTAAAAACAACGACTGGGGAAGAGATTGAGTGTTTGACTTCTTCTAAATAAATCAAGTTAAATGATGAATATGTAAATTTAATTTCTTTTTTAGATATTAGAAAGATTAAAGAAACTGAAATGACACTTATAAAGGCAAAAGAGTCAGCGGAAGAAATGAGTAGATTAAAATCAAGTTTTTTGGCAAATATGAGCCACGAACTACGTACACCAATGAATGGGATAATAGGATTTTCTGATTTTATGAAGAGTATTGATGATATTGAAGAGGTAAAAGAAATAAGTGAATTGATTTATTTAAGTGCACAAAGATTAATGGAAACATTAAATTTAATATTAGATATTTCTACAATCGAATCTGGCGTAAATAAATTAGTTTATAATGATTTAGATATAATTCAATTAATAAAAGACAATATTGAATTATTTTCAAAGTTTGCAAATTCCAAAAATTTATCTTTAACTTTAAAATCTAAATATGAAGAGTTTATTATACTATCAAATCAACAATCCTTATATAGTATATTGAGTAATTTGATTAATAACGCTATAAAATTTACATTAAAAGGTGGGATAACAATTGAATTAGATATTATTGCAGAAGATGATCAACTATTTAACAATAAAAAATGGGTAGTTTTAAAGGTTCATGATACAGGAATAGGAATCGAAGAAAAGTATTTTACTACTATTTTTGAAGAGTTTAGACAAGTAAGTGAAGGTATTAATAGGAATTTTGAGGGTTCAGGATTGGGACTTACATTAACAAAAAAATATGTACAAGTAATGGGTGGCGAAATCAATGTAGAAAGTGAAATTGATAAGGGTACAACATTTACAATTAAATTACCAATAGAAGAAAGATAATATAAATAAATCAATCGTAGAGTTAACCCAACGGTTGATAAAATGCTGTAATATATATGGGGAAGAGTGTGGTTTTTGAGGGGAACCCCACCCTTAATCCAGCAAATTTTAAGATTTGGCTGCAAAATTAAGAGTAGGAAGACGACCCGCCGGACGTCTCTACATTTAGAAAAAATGAAAATGTAGTACCGTTGAGTGCAGTATTTGGCCTTGACACTCGAACTCCAATTTCCATTACTATATTGGTCAAAAACCCAAATATTTAAAAAAAATATGAATAATATAATTTTATACCAAACTCCAAAGGGGACAGTAAAAATAGAAGTTCGTTATGAAAACGATACATTTTGGCTTACTCAAAAATCATTGGCAGAATTATTTGGTGTTAAAGTACCGGCAATCAGTAAACATTTAAATAATATTTTCGAAGATGGCGAATTAAATAAAATAGCAACTATTTCCATTTTGGAAATAGTTCAGAAAGAAGGGAGTCGCAATGTAAAACGAAATGTTGAATTTTATAACCTTGATGCTGTTATAGCTGTGGGCTATAGGGTCAATAGCAAACAAGCTACACAATTTCGTATTTGAGCAACTGCCACTTTAAAAGAATTTCTCATAAAGGGTTTTGTTTTAGACGATGAAAGATTGAAACAAGGCAAACAATTTGGCAAAGATTATTTTGACGAATTATTAGCTCGTATTAGAGACATAAGAGCATCAGAAAAAAGGTTT
>JBDNHS010000386.1:0-3683 GCA_041688685.1 Kapaibacterium sp. (SeqCode) | reverse complement strand
TTTAGTCAAGTGAATAATACTTTCAAAGATTTTAATGTTAAGGTCATTAAAGGATCTGTACCTGATACGCTAAATTTAGTAGATTCAGAAAAAATTTGTTTTTTGTCAATAGATATGAATTGTATAGCACCAGAAATAGCAGCTTTAGAATTTTTTTGGGATAAAATGGTTAAAGGTGGTATAATCATTTTAGATGACTACGGATATGCTAATGTAACAAATGAACAAAAATTAGGGCATGACTTATTTGCAAAAACTAAAAATGTAGAAATATTAAGTTTGCCAACTTGTCAAGGACTTCTAATAAAACCTTAATCTAGACTTAAATGATATCTTTTTTGAAAAAAATAGCAAGTAGAATATTATTTTTTAAAAATCGAAACATAGAAAACACATATGAAAATTATGATTTTAATAAATCAAACCCTTTAGGTGGTAACGGTGAAAGGGTTGACATACAATTACAGCTTCCATTTAATTTTGACAATCTTGACATTTACCAAAAAAATCATTATAAACGATATGAGTTTGCTAAAGATTTGATAGACATTGGTGATGTTTGCGGAGACTTTGCATGTGGAACTGGATATGGAGCGGTTTTAATTTCAGATAAAGCAAGTCAAGTAATTGGAGCGGATTTAGATTCAGTTGTTATTTCTACAATAAAAGAACGATATCTTCATAAAAAAAATATTCAGTTTTTAAATATAAATTTATTAAATCTTGGATTTTATAATTTTTTTGATAAAATTATTTCATATGAAACTATAGAGCATTTTTATGAGAAAGACATTCTTCAAATCTTTAATATTTTCTTTTTAGCTCTTAAATCTAATGGCATTTTCATTTTCTCAACACCTTACATGCAAGAAAGAAGCGAAGCGGCAGAAAAGCTAGGCTTTCATTTAACTTTTTACTTAGGCGAAGAAAAAATTTCTAAAATGCTTAATCAGAGTGGATTTGAATTAATCCTCTTCAAGTTTCAGAATTATGAAACACATAATATTGAGAATGATTTGGAGAAAAAGGACTTTATTATTTGTGTTGCCAAAAAGGTTTGAAATGACAGAATGTTTAGTATCAATTTGTATACCAACATATAATCAAGTAATTTCGCTTAAAAGATGCTTAGACTCAATAATTGAACAAAGTTTTGTTGATTATGAAATTATAATTACTGATGATACTAGGACAAACAATGTAAAGATTTTTATTGAAAATTATAATTTCCTAAATAAGCCTTATTTATATAAGCAAAATAATATTCAACTTGGTTCTCCTGCAAACTGGAATGAAGCAATTAAATTAGCAAAAGGGAAGTATATTAAAGTTTTACATCATGATGATTGGTTCACTTACCCAAATAGTTTACAGGAATTTGTTAATTGCCTAGAAAATAACCCTCAAGCTAGTATTGGATTTGTAAGTTCTAGGAATATTAATTTAGAAACCTTTGAAATAATTAATATGAATACTCCCACAGACATTAACATACTAAAAATCGAAAAAAAACCTATCTTACTGGTCTGCGGAAACCAAATTGGTTCGCCAAGTGCAACTATTTTTAGAAAATATAACATGCAATATTTTGATGAAAATCTTGTATGGTATGTTGATACAGAATGTTATACCAATATTTTAACAAACCAAAAAAATATTTTATCTTTTTGTCCTTTAGATGCAATTTCTAATGGAGTTAGCAATTTGCAGATTAGTCGTAAATGTGAAAATGACGTCAAAATTAATATTTATGAATTTTTCTATTATTTAAATAAATACCAAATAGCTAATCTTAAAGAAAAAGAAATTTTCGACGCCGCATTGATGCATATATTTAAATTTAATCTTAAATCTATTTTAGATATAAAAATTTTATATGAAGGTGTTTTACCTTCAGGTCTTAACATTATTTTCATATTGAAAAAATATTTCGGAGAAAATATTTCATTCAAGATATTAAAAAATCAATCTATTAATAAAATAATTAGATTTTTAATTTAATTCAAATATTTAACCTGAAAAAAGTTAAGTTCACTAACCATAATTAAACCCTATTTTTGCTAAATCAAAATAGCACTTAATTTTTCTTATTATTTATTTCATATTTTTCAAAACATTTATGTTTAATTGTAATAAATATAAAAGCTAACTTACTACAAAATTGTAGTCAACAATCCATTCAAGGTTATAAATTAGGAAAATTTTATAGAAGGTGTTGCGATATTCTCTATTTTTTTAATAAAATATTATAATGTTTTCGTATTTAAAAAAAAACTTCTTTAAAATTAAAGTTTATTTGAAAAAACGCAAAGAGATATCTTCATTTGAAGAGTCATTTATTATATTTAAAAGTAATTTAAACTCGGAATTCATGATGAATTCTGAAGATAGAGTTGAGTACCTTTTTGATGCAACAATAACTACTGAATATGATCGACACTATATTTATCATCCCTCATGGGCAGCAAGAGTTTTAGCTAAAACAATGCCCGAATTGCATTATGATATATCATCAATTCTTTATTTTGGTAGTATAGTTTCTGCTTTTATACCAATTAAGTATTTTGATTACAGGCCAGCTAATCTTCTTTTAAGCAATTATTCTAATTCTTCTGCTGATTTGCTTAATCTCCCTTTCGACAATAATTCAATTAAATCTATTTCGTGTATGCATACTATTGAGCATATTGGACTTGGTAGGTATGGCGATCCAATTGATTCTAATGGAGATATTAAGGCAATCAAAGAATTAATAAGAATCCTAGCACCAGGGGGTAATCTTTTAATAGTAGTGCCTGTAGGCAAAACATGTAAAATTATTTATAATGCACACAGAATATATAATCCAAAGTATATTTTAAAACAGTTTGAAGTTGATTCTATTTCTTTGGTTGAATTTGTATTAATTCCCGAAAATGAAAATGATGGTGGTCTTTTAATTAACCCATCTGATGAAATAATTAATTTACAAAATTATGGATGTGGTTGTTTTTGGTTTAAAAAGAATAATTAATTAGTCTAAATTTTTTTTAGAAAGAATTTTACTAATATTTTTTCATTGCACTCTTTTTATTAATATCTTTCTTATTTAATCAAAATACTTTTAACTTAGGTTAAAAAATTACTAATATTATACCCTTTAGATTTTTTTTAATAAATTTAATATGTTTTTTCCAGAGAGAATTTTATCCCTAAAGCCAACTGATCGTGTTCTTGAAATTGGCCCTGGTGCTACTCCTTATTTTAGGTCGGATGTATTCCTTGAAAAAGTGTACGACACAGATAAAGAATTAATAGCTCAAAGTGGCCATGTTGGAAAATTAATAACCGATAAGAAACTTATAACTTATACAGGCGACATCTTTCCTTTTAAAGATAATGAGTTTGATTACGTTATTTGTTCTCATGTATTAGAGCATGTGGAAAATGCAGATTTATTTTTATCTGAAGTTCAACGAGTTGGCAAAAGAGGGTATTTAGAATTTCCTAATATCTATTATGATTATATTTATAATTTTCCTGAACATACTCTTTTTTTGTTTAAAAAAAATGGTGTAATTAATTGGATGCGTAAATCTGACTCCACCCTAAGTGTCTTTACTGATATTCAAAAGTTCTTTAATAAAACTTGTAGATTAGGTTATTTTGAAACTATAGATCAATTTAATCAATATTTTTTTCAA
>JBDNHS010000385.1:0-5988 GCA_041688685.1 Kapaibacterium sp. (SeqCode) | reverse complement strand
TTCTTTTTCTGTTTCTTCAACATCTACCCTAAAATCTTGAATTGAATTTTCTTTAGTCATTTTTTCATTTTTAACAACTAACAATTTCCCTTCAACATCTATTAATTCATAATTTAATAGATTTACATTATTATTCAAAGAATTAATACTACCTTCAATTTCTTTTAATTCGTTTTTATTATTTAATAATCGCTTATCAAAGTTAGTTATTTGTGTTTCAAATTGAGATATTATTAGTTTCACTAAATTGATATCAGAATTAGTTCTCGTGAAATTTATTTCTTTTTCTCTGTAATTGTTATCTAAAGTTTTAAATTCAATTTCTAAAGCTTCTAAGATGTTCTTTAGAACAATAAAGTTTTCTGTTTCAATATTTAAAAATGTTTCACTATCATTTACTTTAATGTTAAGGTCATTTATTGATAGGTATAATTCTTCAATTTCTTTCTCTAATTTTAATTTATTTTCAATAATATTAGTTTGCTTATTTTCAATTGAATGAATATTTAGTTCATTTTTAGAATTATCTTGATTTAATCTATTAATCCTAATTTCATTATTATGAATACTATACTGCAATTCATTAATATTTATTTCTTTTAATTCATTTGTTAAATCTATTAATTTGATATTGTAATCTGTAATTATTGAATTAATTTCAGAGATTGTCTTTTCTAATTCTCTAATTTTTAAATTTCTACCGATTAATACATTTTCTTTTGAATTTGATTTGCCACCTTTAATCAAAAAATCACTTTTGTAAAAAGTTCCATCGTTAGTAATTACAGAAATATTTGATTTAGAATTTACATCTAATTCATTAATAAATTTTATGGCATCAGAATTTTCTTTGATGTAAATTATATCTTTTAATAAGAAATGAACTAATGGAATTAGTTCTAAATCAGTTTTCACTTTATCTTTCAAATAAATGACATCTTGAAAGTTTTGGTTAATCTTATTTGTTTCTTTATTTGTATTTGAAGATTTATTATTCAAGTTTTCAATTTGTTCTTTAATTACAAAATTTGTGAATCCTTTCTCATTCTTTTTTAATAGATTAATAGCAATATTTGCTTCTTCGGTATTATTGAGTATAAAATAATGTATTTTTTCTCCCAAAGCAGATAACAATGCTGTTTGATATTCTTCATCTATATTTATAGCTTCTATTATTGTTTGTTTATCACTAGATGTAATCATTTCATTAGTTTTCATCAAAAAACTGATTGTAGAATCTGTGTCTGATAATCCTTTTAGGAATTCTAAAGAAGCTTTTTTGCTACTTAAATTACTTTTTTGTGTGATTAGTTCCTGATTAAAATTTTGTAATTCTTTATCAATTAATTCTTTTTTCTCTTTTTCTTGAACTAATTTGGAGCTCAATTCATCATTTTGTTTTGTAATATCAGCAATTTCTTGATTTATTTGTAATTCTTTTTCTTTAAAATTTATAAGACTTGTGTCTATATTTGCTATTTCTAACTCAAAATCATTAATTTTATTTTGAATAGAAATTAATTTATTTTTGTTTAAATTTAAATTATTTTTGTTAATATTTAAGTCATTTTTGAAACTAAGTAAATGATTATTTTTTTCGTCATAATCTTCTTTTTGAAACTTTAATTTTTCTGATAATTCTAACCTTTCTTTAAATAAAATATTCTTTTCTTCTTCAATATTTGTCAATAATTCAAGCTTTGAATAAAGGTCTCTATTAGAATCAATTATACTATCTTTAATTTTTTCAATTTCTGTGCTTGAGTTATTAATTTCAAATTCTAATCTATTTTGTTGAGATATTGCAGTGTTTATTCTTTCATTATTTATAGCTAAATTTTGCTTTTTATCATTATAAATTAAATTGATTTCTTTTTCATCATTCAAACATTTTTGATATTCACTTTGGATTACACTTAACTCTTCTTTTTTAGTATTTTTTAATACATTTAAGTTTTCAAAATTAGAGTTCAGCTCGTCTAATTCTTTGTTAAGATTATTTATTTCGATTTCAATATTTTTTACTTTTTGATTAATCAATATAAATTCAAAATAAAACAACTTTAGTTCAGATTCCTTTAGTTCATTTAAAAATAAATTATATTTTTTTGTTTTTGAGGCTTGTTTTGATAAAGAATTAACATTTTTTTGAATTTCTATAAGAATATCGTTTACTCTATCCAAATCCTCTTTTACTTTAACTAATTTGTTTGTAGTCTCTTTTCGTCTTAATTTATATTTTGTAATTCCAGCTGCTTCTTCAAATAAATGCCTTCTTTCTTCTGGTTTTCCGCTCAAAATAGCTTCTACCATTTTTAATTCAATAACTGAATATGAATCGGCTCCCATACCAGTATCCATAAATAAATTATGAACATCTTTTAATCGACACTTTGTTTTATTTAAGAAATAATTACTATCTCCAGACCTAAATAATCTTCTTGTAATGTTAACTTGATTGTATTCAGATGATAAAATACCTTTATCATTTTCTATTATCATAGTTACTTCTGATAATCCAAGTGGCTTTCTGGTAGCAGTTCCATTGAATATGACATTTTCCATTACATCAGAACGCAATACTGATGACTTTTGCTCACCTAACACCCATCTAATTGCATCAACTATGTTTGTTTTTCCACATCCGTTCGGACCTACTAATGCTGTTATACCACCATTAAACTTAAATTTGGTCTTTTGACCAAATGATTTAAAACCATAAATTTCTAATTCGGATAGGTACATAATAATGAAATAAAAATGATTTTTGAATTTTTAAATTAAGATAACTTCAATACTAACTTATTTTAATGAATATTAAAATTTTTATAAATATTAATTTGAATATTTTTTAAACAAGTTGTGAAAAAATTAATATTTTGTTAATAATTCTTAACATTATTTTTATTTTTATATATAAATTATTATATTGCCTTTTAATAAATAAGATTTTGTTTTTTATTTATTTTTTAATTATTAATATTAGAGGTTTCTCATGAAATATTTCTTACTTATGTTTTATTGTTTTATTCTTTTAAGTTTAAATCCTTTAATGTCTCAAATTAGTATTGTAACACAACCTAAAAGTGTATCGAATTGTTTGAATTCAATGAACAACTCTATGGAATTTGTTGCTAATGTTAATTTGATTACGTTAGACTATTATACTACTTGGTTTAGAGATGGAGTAAGGTTTGCTGGACCATTTATGAATGAAGGTAGATTTAATTTTTCTGGATTCGATTTCAAAACATCTGGTGTATTTAGTGCACAGGTATATACTGTCGCTAAGGGTGCTGGTGTTAATGGAGTACAAACTGCTAATGTTGCAACTAATAGTTTTTTAGTAAATGTATTATCAAATACAATTATTACTAAGGCACCAAAAACACAAATGATAAGTATTGGCGAAACAGCAAGTTTCTACGTAGAAGCTCATACTTTTGGATATGTTGGTGGTGCTAATAATCAAAATATATTAGTTGAATGGTGGAAAGGTAACACTAGATTAACTGATAATAATAAATATGCAGGTACAAAATCATCTTTATTAACTATTAGTAATGTTATGGCTTCAGACCTTTCAAATGATTATAGAGTTGTTTTAAAAGGTCAATGTGGAAACGACACTAGCGTTGTATTTGGAGTAGCTCCATTACCTACTATTAATATTAGTCAACAACCAGTTTTTGCATCTGGTTGCTTCGGAACACAACTTTCTTTCTCAACTGATGCTTCTATATCTTCAAACGATACATTAACTTACCAATGGTATGCAGACGGGGCAATGCTGGTTGATGGTGCTAGAATAAGTGGATCAAAAACCAATAATCTTTTATTTACTGCAACAATCAAAAATGGTAATATTTGGTGTATGGTTTCTACTAAAAACAACACATTAAATTCAAAAACAGTTGAGGTTGCTTATAATACTTTTTATATCCCAACAATCAATTCTCACACTATGGATATGAACGCAGAAGCTGGGAAAGGGTTAAGTATTTCTGTTGATGCACAAGGAGATGGAAATTTGTCTTATGAGTGGACAAAAGATGGTATTATAATGGATACAGTAAAAACAAATAAGTTTATCAAATTAAGTGCTTCTGCTTCAGATGCAGGTGTTTACCAAATTAAAGTAACTAACTTATGTGGTTCTGTTTCGACTGCTACTATTACTATTTCAGTAACATCTGCAATATCATTGAGCATCGAAGACGATTCAAATCAATTAGGTTTAATTCAGAATTACCCTAATCCTGTTGTAGATAATACAAAATTGGTATTTAAAAATAATTTTGCTACAAATGTAAAATTAGTTTTATCAACTATCACTGGTAATGTAATCTATTCTCAAGACTTAGGTGAATTTAATGCTGGACTTAATACTTTTGATTTAAATATAAGTGATTTTAATTTAACATCTGGTATTTATTTTGTTAATTTAATTTCAAATGAATTTAATTCAACAAAACAATTAAATGTAATTAGATAATTAAACATAGTTTAAATAATTTAACTTATTATTTTTAAGTACTTTGCAAAAGAGTTTCAGATTGAAACTCTTTTGTTTTTTTATTACAAACTTGATTTTATTTTTTAAAATTTATTATTGCTAACTTAATTTTATTTTCATTATTAATTAATAATTCATTAGCGGCTTGACAAGTTAATTTACATTTATTCATAATTATTGCTGTTTTGACTTTCCCACTACTAGAATTTAATAATTCATTTGCAGTATCGTAATTAATATCACAAATATCCATTAATATTTTTTTAGCTCTTTCTTCTAATTTTGAATTTTTTAGCTGTAGGTCAACCATTATATTGTTGTATGTTTTCCCTAACTGAACAAAAGTAGCTGTCGTCAACATATTTAGAACCATTTTTTGGGCTGTACCAGATTTCATTCTTGTTGAGCCTCTTATTACCTCTGGACCTACAATTGGATTAATTAATAAATTATATAAATTATTAGCTTTAGAGTATTCATTTTGTAAAGAAGTTGTAATAAATATTACATAACTACCAATTTCAAGAGCTTTTTTCATTGCCCCTAAAACAAATGGTGTACGTCCAGAAGCAGCTAAACCACATACAACATCATTTTGGGTTAAATTCATTTCTTTTATAGCACTTCCACCTTGTTCAAATGAATCTTCAACTCCCTCTTTGGCTTCAAACATTGCATCTTTACCACCAGCAATTAAGCCAACAACTAAATTGTTATCCACACCAAAAGTTGGTGGACATTCTGATGCATCAACAATACCTAATCTGCCTGAAGTACCAGCACCAACGTAAATTAATCTACCACCTTTTTTGAATCTATCTACAATTATATCAACTGCCTTAGAAATATTGTTTAATTCACTTTCAATTGCAATGGCAACTTTTTTGTCTTCTTCATTAATTATCTTTAAAATATCCAAACTACTCATTATATCAATATTATTAGATTTAGTATTTGTTGATTCTGTAGTTAAATTTGATATTTCATTGAATAAATCTAAATTTTGAATAAATTTATTTGTATTATTTGAATTTGGTTTATTAGATTGCATTTTAATTTTAAGTTTAGTTAAATTATTATTTTTTGAAGAGTAAACATTTTGAAAATTTTTAGAAATATCTTAGTCTTGCTATTTTCTATTATAATATTTTGTAATAATAGTATTGCACAAATTATGCCAAGCAATAATTTTAAGTTTAGACCAGATATTTTTGACTCACTTCAGTTAAGAGGCAATAAATTAGTTGAGAATAGTTATGGTTTTGGGGTTAATAGTTATTTTAACTCCGAAATATTAGTAAATAATAACTCATATAAAAATGAAAAAGATAGGATTTTTAGGTTGAATGGGATAATAGAAATATTTAAAAGTAAACGAGATATAATATTATTATCATTAAATAACGAATTAAATGCAAATAGTTTGAATGATATAAGTTTTAATCCAAGACAGGCAATATGGGAAGAGAATT
>JBDNHS010000384.1:0-2012 GCA_041688685.1 Kapaibacterium sp. (SeqCode) | reverse complement strand
TTTCATACATTGTCCTGTCGTTAGGATTAAGTTTAGATATATAATTAGTATCATCTAAAAACTCATCTCTTAATAAACCTGTATCAGAGTCAACAAACAGCGTAAAAGCGTGTTCAATGTCAGCATGGCCTGCTGTACCTTTTTCTGCTTTAAGATCGTTTACAGCTTTGTCAAACTCTGAACTATTTGAAAACATTCCAAAAATACTTTCATAATAATTTTTTACAAGATCAGAAACTCTATTAAATATTTTTACTCCATTTATAGCATATCCTCCTAAAATTTTTACTCCATTTGCATCATAGCTTTCTGGAATCTTTTCAATTTTATTAGAAACTTCTTTTATTTTATTAAAAACTTTTTCACCTTCGCTTAATTGAAAGTAAGCACTTTCTTGAGAAACATCTATGTCTTCTATGTTAGCTATATTGCCAGAAAGAACATCCATAGAGGCTTGTCTCATTCCACTCTTTGCATAAAATAAATCTTTTAGGAAATCTTTTATTTTTTCCCACATGTTTCTAGACACTAGTTCTTCCACTCTGCTTACTAATGCTTTAGCTATAGCTTCTTTTTTTAACTTAATAATGTCAGGCTTACCGTCTGCTCCTACGTAATTACTATTTTTACCATAAGTACTAAGTACTTGATCGTAAATAGCTGTTCCATTTATTTCTTTTAATAATTGTTGAAATAGTTTTGGGTTAGTTTGTTGTATAATTTCTACAGCAAAGTGCAGTGCTTCCTCAGGAAGAGCTTCGTTTTCTTTACCATCTACAACTTGAATAAGTTTTTGCATTATTAAAGCAACACCATTTGCATCTTGCTTAACTCCATTTACAACAATTCCACTAACCAACTGATAATCAACACCAATTTGCTTAATGAATTCCTTCATTAAACCTAATAGTTTAGGAGATGCTTTTACATTTTCAGTTTTTCCTTTAGGTAGTTTGTTAATTGCTTCAGTATTTATTCTGTCTTCATACTCTCCTATAGTTTCATTATCATTTTTAAAAATATATTCATGAGCTTTTTCATGTAATAATGCAAAAGTTAAAAACTCTTCAATAGTTTTAAATTGATTTTCAGATAGAGGAGTAGCTTTACTACCATCTTTTTGTGTTGCAGGATTAGTCCAAGCTTTATCTTTAAATTTCTTTTGAAACAAATCTTTAACAAATAAGAATTTCTCCCCTCTGTTTACATTTCTAAATGCAACTGGAGTAGTTTTATCTGTAGGTATTTCAGAAACAAATTCAACAGGAGTTCCTTGAAACATTTTATTTTTTTCCAATTCTTCTATTGATATTAAATCAATATCAGATAATTGAAATAATGTTCCTTGTCCTTCTAAAGGATTAACAATATTCCATGTATACAGATCAGCAATACCAACTTGTGAAAATTTAATAGAAAGTGCTGGGTTATTATTAAATAACTTATATCTTTTTAAGTTTAGAAGAACATTTTTTCTTTGTTGATCAGAAATTTCTTTTCTATATATTCCTAATATGTTAGGCATAGTCATAGTGGAATAAATATCTTCCTTTGTAGGATAATTTTTTATTCCATTTTTATCCTGCCAAAGACCTACTTTAGATGCTAACACTTTAACAGCTAAATTAGTTTGTCTTCTTAGCTCTTTAAATTCTTTAGTATTAACGTTTACACAATTAGTCATATTATTAATTACATTTTATTATTTGTTGTCTCTCTTCTTCTGTTAAACTAGTCCATTCTTCTTCAGAAATTTCTTCAGGCTTTCCTATTAAAGAAACATTTGTTTCAGATAATATTAAATTGTTTTCCTTCATTATTTGATCAATAATTTTAGCTTTTTTACTAACTGTAGACCCATCGTTACTTGTAAATACTTGATTGCCTGTGGCTAATGAATATATATTTTCATTCTGTGTTACAATGTAACTAGTTCCATCAAAAACAGTAGTTTTATAGTCACCTATTTTAGTTAACTTATCCAAGTTAGGAGTTCCACTAAATTTGTTACC
>JBDNHS010000383.1:0-2564 GCA_041688685.1 Kapaibacterium sp. (SeqCode) | reverse complement strand
TTGTAGATTTCCAAATATTTTGGTAGCCAGCATATAAAACATTAGCGTTTTTGGGGTCAATAGTAAAAGGAGCACACCAATAAGCATTTTCATTACCAGCAATATTTGTATTTAACATTTGTCCAAAATTCATACCACCATTAGTAGATTTGAAAAACCTACCATTTTGAGAGGCAGTGTACATAATATTACTATTAGTGGGGTCAATTGCATTATCCATTCCATCTCCACCGGTAACAATGTTCCATTTAGTACCAACTTTTAAATATGTACCATTGTCTTGTGAGCCACTTAAAATAACATTACCGTTATTAGAAGCTACAGAAAGTCTTGAATGTTCTGTGTTACTCAACCCATCAGTAATATTATTCCAATTAGTGCCGAAATTATCACTATAAACTATACCACCATCGTTTGCTAAATACAATCGATTATTTTTAAATATTGCATAATGTTGGTCAGGATGTACATTTTCTACATTTGTTTGCTCGTTATATCCATTAGTAATTGGAGTAAATGCAGTGCCGGAATTAGATGAAATCCAAGCATGAATACCTCCGATAACTAACTCATTTTCATTTCTTGGAGACATTGCAATAGCCAAGTCATAAGTTCCTTGTCCGTAAGTACTATTTGTTAAAATAGTAAGACCTAAATAATTAAAAGGAGTATTAGAAGAAGTTTGTATCCAAGTTATACCAGAATTTACTGTTTTGAAGATAGCTCTAAATCCATTATTTTGGTTAACTGCAATAGCATAAGCAGTATTTGGAAAATTTGGGTGAACAGCAAATCTAATTCTTGTACAATTAGAGATAGTCTGAATATCATTCCAAGTATTAGATGTTGTGTTATACATAGAAATTTTGTAGCTACTGCCACTTACTCTCAAAGCACCATAAATTAGATTTGGATTAGTTGGGTGCATCACTATATCTCTACAAACTCCAGAACTTACTTGAGTCCAATTATTACCACCGTTTTGGCTATAAAACATACCGCCATTACAAGCAAGATATATTTTATTTGGGTCAGTTGGGTGTACTTCCATTGCATAAATCACAAATTGATTTGCTTGAGTGAGTGTACCACCAGTCGGTGTCGGTAATAAATTCCAAGATTGTCCATTATTAGTAGTTTTGTAAATTCCGACACTAAAATATGTTCCCATTCCAGAAGGTCCGTTGGCATCACCAGTTGCAGCATAAACAATATTTGGATTTGAATTAGAAATTGCAATATCAGCTATACCAATTGACATAAAATCCGTTTGGTCAAAATTTACCCAATTTAAACCGGTATTTGTAGTTCTCCATACCCCACCAGAAGATGAAGCGGCCCAAATAATTTTTGGGTCAGTTGGGTGAAATTCCAAATAATTAAACCTACCAACGCCAGTATTGCCGACCGCAGGATTAAGATCAGGAACTCTATTTACTCCGATGAAACTCCAAGTTGAACTAGATTGAATTGCGTTATTTTTGCTTTTGCTATCTGCCAAAAATTCTAAACCACTATTATAATTTTCAATTAAATTAGGGTATACGCCATTTGCTGGCATTCTTTGTGACCAAAAATATTCCATTCTTTTGAATGGTTTATATCCAGTTCCTTTTTTATTTTCGATTGTATCATAATGATTAGAAAGATCTTTGACAGTTTGATAGAAGTTTTTATTTTCATTATCAAATATATTTACGACAGCATTGTTAGAATTGTTGTTAGAATTATTTTTAGTATTTTTTGTTTGTTGTGCATTTAAATTAACTGCTGCAACGAAAATCACTAAAGTTAGTAATTTCTGTAATTTCTTTAGAATATTATTATATTGTATTGATTTTTTCATAATCCCTTAAAATTTATAGATTTTTAATTTCGTCTTTTTTAATATTTGTCTTAATTATAATCATAAGACACATTTAATCTAAATAAAGTTACACTGATAACAAAATTTATCAAAAATAAATAATCTAAATATACTTTATGGTATATTTTTTTATTTTTAAAATTGTTTGAATTAATATTTAATGTAAAATGATTAACTTGCAAATTAAGAAAAAACTATGGAATTTTATAAATTTATATTTAAATTGTGAATAATTTTTTATATTTATAACTGTTTTTAGTTGAATTTTGATAAATTTTATAATTAAAAAATTATATTCTTTAAATTTGTAATGATTAAATATTAAAAAAAGATAATTAAGTAATTAAATATAATATCTTATGGAAAATGGCTTATCGGTATGTTTGATTGTTAAAAATGAAGCAAATAATATAGCAAATTGTTTAAATTCAATAATTAAACTGCGTAATCAAATAAATCTTCAAATAGTAGTTGTAGATACTGGCTCTGATGATAGTACAAAAAATATTATTAATAGCTTGAACACAAGTATTGTTGATAAAATTGTTATGGTTGATAAAGTTGAAGAAATTAATGTAATTGAAATATTCGATTATAAATGGAATGACAACTTTTCTGATGCTCGTAATTTTGCTATTTCGAAAGCAAAATATAATATAATTTTGAGTATTGATGCTGATGAAATTATTGAAAATGA
>JBDNHS010000382.1:0-3193 GCA_041688685.1 Kapaibacterium sp. (SeqCode) | reverse complement strand
TCATTATTAGCACTGAGAGGTGATTCTTCTCAAGTAGGGACGGGGTTTCAATTTACAATACCGTCCAAATATTATGTGATGCACAGATTTTCTTTCCGACCGAAGTGGGGTGAGATTTCTTTTTGGGAAGGTGTGATTTATAGTGAAAGATCTATGGAAATTGGTTATCTAAATCCATTAAGTTTTTTGAAAAGTATGGAACATGCTTTGAGAGATAGAGATAATTCTACAATGGGAATTGATTTTACTTTAAGACCAATGGATAATTTGCAAATTAAAGGTAGTTTTTTATTAGATGATGTTATTATTTCTGAAATTGGGAAAGGATTTTGGAGTAATAAAACTGCTTGGAATATTGGAACGACTTATTCATTTAATTCTCCTATTGATATTGCATTTGAATATACTAGAGTCGAACCATATACTTTTTCTCATTTTAACAAGCAGAATTCTATTACAAACGATGGATTATTGTTCGGTTCAAATATTCAACCTAACTCAGATAGAATATTATTTAGAACAAATGTTTGGATAGGTCAAAGATATCCATTATTTTGTGATTTGAGTTTGACAAGACACGGAAAAAATATTTTTGACTCTAATAATGATTTAATCAAAAATGTAGGTGGAGACCCTTTAATTGTACAAAATAGTTTTCTTGGGGACTCAGATAGAGTAACATTTTTAGATGGTAACCTTAGTAAAATCTTGCGTGTTGATATTGGTGGGGCTATAGAACCGATAAGACACTTTAACATTCATTTAAGAGTTTATTATGAAAATTCAATGAATTTTGAATCTTATAATAATTATGGAGCACGTGTAACTTTTAGATTTGAAGATTTTTAGAAGAATTTTAGAATAAAATTTTGTATTTTTGAACTATTGAATTAATTAAAATAAATTAATATAAAGTTAGTTATTTAGGGTAATATTGGAAATAATTTTTTACATATTAATATTCTTCTTCTTTTATCCGTATTTTGTTTATCCGGTGTTGTTGTATTTAATACATAAATTTAAAAAGACAACTCGAAAAATAGACAATCAATATGAACCTAAAGTAACAATTTTATTATCAGTTTATAATGAAGAAAGTTTAATTATCGAATGCCTTAATTCAATATATAAATCCGATTATAAATTAGAAAACTTTGACATTTTGATTGGCTCTGATGGTTCAAATGATAATACGAACAAACTAATCGAGGAGTATGCTAAAGGAAAAGGGAATTTACAGTTTTTTATTTATGATAGAATTGGTAAAAATTTCGTTTTAAATAACTTAATAAATCATGTCAAAACAGATTACGTATTTTATATGGATGCTGATATTAGATTAACCAAAGATTCTATTAAACAGTCAATAAAATATCTTAAAGATGAAAATGTAGGTATTATTATATCTAGAATGATACAAGTTAAAAAAGAAAATTATTCTGAAACTATGATTTCAGAAAATTTGCAATTTGATAATGTTGGATTTTTGGGTGAATCCTTTTATCAAAAATATGAACATTATCTTAGATTATGGTCTTCAGAAATTGATACAAGTGTAAATAGTTTGGGTGCATTTTATTTGATGAAAATGAACTTATATGAAGCAATTCCGAATAGTAAAGTATGTGATGATTATTATACAGTTCTGACTTGCTTGGTAAAACACAAAAAAGTTGTTTATAATTCAGAATCAGTTGTTTTTGAAGTAAGAGAAAAAAATCTACAGAATGAATTTAAACGAAGAGTACGTTTATCTTCTGGTATCTTATCTACCATTTATTCCAAAAAAAGTATTTTAGGATTTAGTTATGGGTGGGCAAGTTATTTTACATGGTCAAATAAATTTTTAAGATTATTATCTCCTTTATTTATAATATTAACAGTAATTATAGGTTATTTCTTTTTGGATAATGTAGTATTGGTAAATTATTTTAGAGCAATTTTTGAAGGATTATTGTTATTATTTGTTTTAGCAGTAATTATTGATAAGTTCGGTACAAATTTCGGAAGAACATTTGTTTTCTTTAAAATATACAGGTTCTTTATATTGATGAATATCGGATTTTTATTTGGATTAATAGATTTCTTCAAAGGTAATCCAACTTCTAAATGGGAACACGATATTTAATTATATATTTTATTTTATATCAAAAACTAATTACAAATACTTATTCTATTTTTTTTCATAATTTGGAGCAGAATTTTCTAATGAAGTCAATAGTAGTAACACCTACATATAATGAAAGAGATAATATTGAGAAATTAATTAATGCTGTATTGGCTTCTGTAGAAGGAATTCATATTTTGGTTGTTGATGATAATTCTCCTGATGGTACATTTGAAATTGTCGAAAATTTGATGACCAACAATAATAAAATCCATTTAATCAAAAGACCTGGCAAAATGGGACTTGGTACTGCTTATTGTGATGGATTTAAATATTGTTTAGAAAAAGGATTTGAAGCAATATTTGAAATGGATGCTGATTTTTCTCACGACCCAAAGGAATTGCCAAATTTCTTGAAAGAATTAGAAAATTATGATTTGGTATTGGGTTCAAGGTATATCAAAGGCGTAAATGTTGTAAACTGGCCCCTAAGTAGATTATTGTTAAGTTAAGGAGCTAATTTATATACTCAAATCATTACAGGTTTGCCAGTTAAAGATGCTACTGGTGGATTTAAGTGTTTCAGAGCTGAGATTTTAAGAAAGATTGACTTAAATAAAATTCATTCTAATGGCTATGGATTCCAAATCGAAATGACTTATAGATTATGGAAAAAAGGTGCAAGAATTAAAGAAATCCCTATTATTTTTATAGATAGAATGAATGGAGTTTCTAAAATGAATAAAAAAATTATATATGAAGCAATATTTCTGGTTTGGAAGTTAAAACTTGGTATTAATCGATAGTTTATACATTTTTTGAATATCTATTTTAACAAATATTATAAACAAGATTTTGAGATATTTTGAACACAAGTACTGCAAACATAAATTTAATAAATGATGATACATTAGAAAATAAAAATATAGATGTTTCTATTGTCATTGTAAATTATAATGTTAAAGATTATTTAATTCAAAGTCTAAGGTCAATTTATAACAGTAAAACAAACTTAAATATTCAAGTGATTGTAATAGATAATAATTCTACTGATAATTCAATTAATTACCTCTCTCCTATTTTCCC
>JBDNHS010000381.1:0-5703 GCA_041688685.1 Kapaibacterium sp. (SeqCode) | reverse complement strand
TTTAGAAATAAAAAAACAATTTATGTTGATGAAGTTAATTTATTAAAATGGTAATAATTAATTTCTAATTTTGGAATAAATGCCTAAAAAAAGGCTGCCAATTATTTTGGTAGCCTTTTTTATAGGAAAATTATTAATAAATATTAATGTGAACTACTATAAGGTTTATCTAAAGATATAAACAACTCAACAATTTCGTCTATGGATTTTATACCAATATCACCTTTGGTGTGTTCTCTTACAGAAACTGAGTTAGATTCTTCTTCTTTTCTGCCAATAATTAAAGCAAAAGGTATTTTTTGTTGTTCAGATTCTGCTATTTTCCTATTGATTTTTTCATTTCTATCATCTAAATTAACTCTAAATCCATGTTCTAATAATATTTTTTCTAAATTTTGAGTATATTCTAAATGATTATTGCTGATTGGCAATAATGATATTTGCACGGGTGCCAACCAAAATGGGAAGTTACCTGCATAATGTTCAATAAGTATTGAAATAAATCTTTCCATAGACCCGAATGGAGCTCGATGAATAATAACAGGACGATACATATTATTATCATTACCTTTATATTCTAGATTAAATCTTTCTGACATTACATAATCAACTTGAACTGTACCTAACTGCCATTTTCTTCCAATTGCATCTTTAACTATAAAATCTATTTTGGGACCATAAAATGATGCCTCACCCTCTCCAATAAAATAATCTAAATTTATTTCATCAGCTACTTCTTTAACTATTGCTTCTGCTTTTTCCCACAGTTCTATTGAACCTGCATATTTCTCAGGATTATCATCTCTAAAAGATAATCTTGTGGTAACTTGCATATCAAAAGTTTTGAACACTAATTGAGTTAATTCAACAGCATTAATCAATTCATCTTTTAATTGGTCTTCTCTGCAATATATATGAGCATCATCTTGAGTAAATCCCCTTACTCTAGATAACCCACTTAATTCTCCAGATTGTTCATATCTATAAACTGTACCAAATTCAGCAAATCTAAGAGGCAAATCTTTGTATGATCTTGGCTTAGATGAATATATTTGATGGTGGTGTGGACAATTCATCGGTTTAAGCATATATTCTTCATCTTCAACTTGAATTGGAGAAAATTGAGAATCTTTGTAATAAGGATAATGCCCAGATGTTTTGTATAATTCTATATTACCTATATGCGGTGTTATTACTTCAGTATAACCTCTTTTAATAAGTTCTTCTTTAATAAAATTCTCTAATTTTCTTCTTATTATAGTACCTTTGGGCAACCATACCGGAAGTCCAGCACCAATCATTGGAGAAATCATAAATAATTCTAATTCTTTACCTAATTTTTTATGGTCTCTTCTTTCTGCTTCTTCTTTAAATAAAATAAATTCATCTAATAGTTGTTTTTTGGGAAAAGTAATACCATAAATACGTGTCATCATTTTACGTGTAGAATCACCCCTCCAATATGCACCAGCAATGGAAAGTAATTTAACGCTTTTAATAATACCAGTTTGAGGGATATGGGTTCCTCTGCACAAATCAGTAAATTCACCTTGCTTATAAAATGTTATTTCTTGATCTTTTAATCCATCTAATAATTCTAATTTATAAATATCGCCAATTTCTTGAAAATACTTATAAGCATAATCCCAAGTAACTTCTATTCTTTCAAAAGTTGAATCTTTTTTAGCTAATTCAATCATTTTAGCTTCAATTTTAGGCAAATCTTCGTTAGTTAATTTATAATCATCAGGTAAATCAATATCATAATAGAAACCATTTTCAATAGATGGACCTATTCCAAATTTTGTATCTGGATATAAAAATTGAATTGCCTCAGCCATTAAATGGGCTGATGAATGCCAATATATTTGTTTACCTTCAGTTTGCTCAAAAGTTACAATTTTTATTTTTGCATCATTATTAATTGGTCTATTTAAGTCATAAGGGTTGTTATCAACATAAATACCAACAGCTACTCGTGCTAATCCTTCAGAAATAGACTTTGCTATCTGTAGACCAGTTGTACCGTTTTCGTATTCTCTAATCGAATTATCAGGTAAAGTTATTTGCATTATTATTTAAAGTTTAGAAGTTTTAAGTTAATTTAATTTTTAATTGTAAGTTTTTTATTAAATTAATATTTAATGAATACAAATTTAGTAAATTGAAATTTATTAATTTAATTATATTTCAATTTATATAAAATAATATTACAAAAAGTTGATATTGTAATATTTTAGTAATAAATTTAACAATTCTTATTATTTTCCAAGCAACATTAACAGGTGTTCAATAGTGGTGAAAATTCATTTCACTTTTATTTTGTTATAATAATAGACTTAGTTTTTGGATTGTTGCTTACTTGTCTTTGGTTTGAATTTTATATTAAAAGATATTCTATCAATCAATATATTCATATAAAGTTTTTAGAGTTCGATATTCTTTCACATTATGTACTCTAATCACATCAATATTTTTGTTCAACAATAAAGTATGGATAATTAATGTTGGTAAATCTCTATCCTTAGGATTTCCAATATTTAATAATTTATTTATAAATGATTTGCGAGAAATACCTAAAAGAGTTTCCCCTAACTTATTAAATTTTTTAATATTATTAATTAATTCTAAATTATGCTCAAATGATTTACCAAATCCTATTCCTACATCTACATAAATTTCATTAATATTATAACTTTTTGCTAAATTTGTTTTCTCTTCTAAAAAGTTATAAACTTCATTTACAACATTTTCATAAGTTGGATTTAATTGCATTGTTTTAGGAGTGCCTTTTGAGTGCATAATAACATAACCACTTTTATACAGCTTTGCTAATTCCAATAATCTAATATCATTTTGAGTACCGCTAATGTCATTTATTATATTTATACCCAAATCCAAGCACCTTTGAACTACTTTAAATTTCGTCGAATCTAACGATATCTTAACTCTATCATTTAATTTTCTAATTTCTTTAACTACCGGCTCTACTCTTTGTAATTCTGTTTTGTCATCAATAGTATCTGCCCCAGGTCTAGTAGATTCTCCACCAATATCTATAATATCAACTCCATAATCAATCATTTCTGACGCAAAATCTATAGCAGAACTAAAATCAATAAAATCACCACCATCTGAAAACGAATCAGGGGTAATGTTTAGAACTCCCATTATTTTTGGAAATTTTGTTTTATTATTTTTTTTAAAATTTTGATTTATTTGTTCCATTATTGTTTTTTTATATCGTTATATTTTAAATATCAAATTTTTGAGGGTTTATATAGCAATCAGATTGTATAATTTTCTTGATACTTTCAACATTTTTTATTTGTGGTAGAAGATTTTTTAGTTGTTTTAATAAATATTTAATTCTTAAATCTTCCGATTGCAGTTCCAATAATTCTTGTTTTTGAGAAAATTCTAATCCTGACTTTTGTGCAATAAAAAATGAAGGACTTACATCTTTGAAATCTTTATGAGAAACAACTTCACTTTTAAGATTAAAAACTGAACTTACTATTTCATTATAAATATCAACTAACTCACTTAATTCAAATATATTATAACTATTGTCTGTATCATTATATTCTGAGCAATGACCAATAAAATATGGTTTTACTCCTTCTATTAAGTTATCCAAAATAAATCTGCTATCTCCTTTGATAACAATATCTATAGATCCATTTTCATACTTTTTTAATATTTCAGCAACCTCAACTACAGTTCCAATTTCAAACATTTTAGCTTTGGAAACATAATTAATACCAAATTTTTTTTCACCTTCTAAAATATCTTTAATAAGAACCTTATATCTATTTTCAAAGATATGTAGAGGATAATATGAATTAGGGAAAATGATTAGATTTAATGGAAAAAGACCAATTTTAAACATAAATATTTTACTATATAAAATAAATACTAAGTTCGAATTGAACTTAGTATTTATAATTTAATACATTTTTATAAATTCTTTACATTTTGTAAATGTAAAATAATTTAGAAAATTTATAATTTAGAAGCAACATAGTCCCAATTCACTATTTCCCAAAACGCTTCTACATACTTCGGTCTTGCATTTCTATAATCAATATAGTAAGCATGTTCCCAAACATCAAGACCTAAAATTGGCTCTTTATTATCTACCACTGGATTAAAACCATTAGCATATTGTATAATTTCCAATTTACCATCAGTATCTTTTGTTAACCAAGCCCAACCAGAACCGAATAAAGTAGTAGCCTTTGTAGAAAATTGAGATTTAAATTCTTCGATAGAACCAAAACTTTTAATTAATACTTCTTCTGCTTTACTATTTATTTTACCACCATTCGGAGACATACAATCCCAAAATATTTCGTGATTCAAAATTTGAGCTGAATTATTAAATAAACCACCAGAAGATTTTTTGATAATATCTGTTAGTTCCATATTTTCAAATTCTGTACCAGCAATAAGGTTATTCGTATTATTAACATAAGCCAATAAATGTTTATCGTGGTGGAATTGCATAGTTTCTTCAGAAATGTGGGGAGCCAATGCACTATGAGCATAAGGCAGGTCTTTCAATGTAAAAGCCATATTATATTTCCTATTAAATTTTGTGTTAATAAAAAAACAAATAATTAATTTAATTAAAAATATTAATTATTTACTACAACCACAAGCATGTGAATTACTTGGATTGTTAAATACGAAACCACTACCAGAAGGTCCATCTACGAAATCTAAAGTTACACCTTGAATATAAAATAAAGATTTGTTGTCAACAACGATTTGTAAATCATTGATATTCAAAACTCTATCATCTTCATTTATTTCAGAATCAAAACCTAAATTATAGTTCATTCCTGAGCATCCACCACTTCTTGTGCCTAATCTAAGGCTATAGTCAGTGGGGATTTCATTTTGAATTTTGATTTGAGCAACAGCTTCAATTGCTTTGTTTGTTACCAAGAAGTCATCTTGAACTTCAGCACCCATTATGCCAGTTGGTACTCTTAATAATTCTAATTGTTCTAATGTTTCAACCATTTTAATACCTTTTTTATTTTATTGATAAATACTTTTTTATTATAAACTACAAAATATAAAAAAAATTGTATAATTAAATTATAAATTTTTAATCATCATAACTAATCACTACATCTTCAGAAATAGGATATGAAGTACAAGTTAATACATATCCTTGTTGGATTTCACTTTCGGTAAGTGCATCATCGTCTTCCATTTTTACTTGACCAGATATAACCTTAGCTCTACAAGTAGAACAAGCACCTATTTGGCAACTAAATGGCGGGTCAATACCTGCTCTCATTCCAGCTACTAGAATAGTTTCATCTTTTTCTATAGATAAAGAATGTTCTTCACCATAAAGGATAACTTTTATTTCATCAATATTTTTATGCTTTGGAACATCTGTTTTAAATACTTGTTCTTTATCTTTCGAATCAGTAACAAAACTTTCTTTATGAATTTTGTTTGATTGAATATTAAAAATTTGTAATGCATTCAAACATTCTGACATCAAACCATTAGGACCACATAAAAAGTGTTCAGCAATTAATTTTTGGTTAGGAATGTATGTATCAATCAATTTTTGTAACTTTTGAGAATCTAATCTTCCTTTATCACCATCCCAATGTTCATTTGGTTGATCAAGTAAATAATGAATATGAAAATTCTCAAAATATTTATTTTTAATTT
>JBDNHS010000046.1:0-9387 GCA_041688685.1 Kapaibacterium sp. (SeqCode) | reverse complement strand
AGTAATAACAGATTTACTAATTTTTGGCAAAAATATTACTTTTATGGAGTATTAGATGGAGTAATTTTGATTAGGAGTTTTTTGATATTATTATTTGCTCTTTGATATTGAACAAATTAGAAAGGAAATATTCATGCTTAACTGTTACTTATTAACTACTTATCAATGCTAATTTTTAAGCTTACTTTTCTATTTTTGATGTATTTATCTTCATTTTTATTAGTATTTTTGCTTGTATTTTTATCATTGTTTTTGTTAGAGTTACTTTCTTTCCCAACATTCAAATTCCAAGTTATTCTGTCTTTATTAGAGTTATATACATCATATTTTTCTAAGTTTGCTGTGATTTCTTTTGCAGTAAAATATGCTCTCATCAATGCAAGCAACTCATTGTTCATTTGAGTGCCAGACATCAAACTAAATCTCAATTCTTCATCAATAATATCGGCACCATAATATTTTGCATTACCCGAAAATCCCCTTTCATCAGTAAATCCATCTATTTGTATCTTTATGTTGATTTGAGTTTTTTCGCCACACAAAGCATTTGCATACGAAATTTGTTGGATTAAATATTCGGTAGCTTTATTGATTGCAGTCTCAATTTTGTTAGAATAATTATCATAATTTTGGTATGGATTTTCGATATATTGAGTAGTATCTGAAATACCTAATAAATTATATGTAAATAATAATTTTAGTTCTTTTAGATTTTCAACTGTATTTGGTTTGTAATAACCAGAAACAAAAAATGGAACATCGTATTTTGCGAAATCGAAATAATCTTCGGGTTTAGAGATTATAAAGTCAGCCACAAATTTGGTAAACTCAATTTGGGAGCATGGAATGTTAATATTCTGTACCAATTCCATATCATTTAAACAATCATTAGAATAGACAATTTTATAATTATCTCTTATCAAATCTTCTATCACAAATTCATTACTATTATTAATTCGTTTTCTTTCTACAATTTTACCTTCACTATTTATAACCCTTATAGTACCTTTAACAGAAATCATAGGAGATTCTGAAATTACTTTACCGGTTATGATAAATGGTTTGCATAATGGAAATCTATAAATATCAAATCCACCGTTACCACCATTTCTATTTGACGAAAGGTAAATATCTTCACCTAAAACGAAAGGACAAATATCATCAGAATCTGAATTGATTGGGTTTGGTATTCTTTTTGGTTTACCCCAATTAAAATTATTTTTTTCAACGTTTGGAATAAATTCAGCAATAAATATATCATAATTTAGATTATCTTTTTTAGTATCCTTATCTATTTTTTCTGCTTTATCAATAATCTGGTCAGAAACTTTTTCAGAATTAGATTCATTTTCTGTATTTTCTGTATTTTCTGAAGTAGCAACTTTTGAACTAAAATACAAGTTACCTTCGATATCTAAAAAAGGAAAATTTTCATCATTTTTAGAATTAATATTTCTACCCAAATTTATGGGTTTTGTCCATTTATTATTTATTCTCAGAGAATAAAATAAATCAATGCCATTATTGGTGTCTCTATCGGAGGCGAAAATCATCAAATTTCCATCTTTGGAGATAGTCGGCGAATTATCAAAAGCACTACTCTCTAATTCTTTAATCGAACTAATATTTATGATTTTATTTTGATTATCGTCATATTCTGCTTTATATATATTTCTAATATTTGGTTTAGATTTTTTATTTCCAGAAAAATATGCTTCTTTTTTGTAATTATAATTAAGCACCACCGGAGTACTATAAAACAAAAAATCATTACTCAAGTCTAAATTTGATAAATACGTATTAAGTTCCGAGTCATACACTTTTGTTGCAAGGCAGGTTTGTATTCTGCTTTTATTTTTAATTTTAGATGGAGAATTTTCGACTCTAGTAAAATTTAGTTCTTGTTTATCAATTGCCTCAGAAATATAAGGATAATATTCGTCATTTTGAGTATTTATAGTACCAATTAAATTACCCATTTCATTATTCTTTTTGATTTTGTTATTTTGTTGATTTGATGAACAAGAAAATAATAAAACTGAAAAAATGCAAACAAATAAAATTTTAGAATTTAGATTTTGTAGTTTTGAATTTAACACATTATCAAAAATATTGATATTTTGCATATATTTTATAATTAGAATTAATTACATTTGTCTATAAATAATAAAATTAAAATAATAAAATATTACATTACTTTAAAATTTATATTCATTATTATCGGCATAAAATAATAATACTTAAAGTTTGAAAAAACTTAAACATTGAATAAGAGATTAAATGAGATTTACAAAAATAGAAATAAGCGAAAGTGCAATAAAACACAACATAACTAAATTAAAAGAATATTCTGAAAATTCTGATATAATATGTGTTGTAAAGTCAAACGCTTATGGTTTGGGAATACATATAATTTATAAAGAACTAATAAAATTAGGTATAAACAAATTAGCTGTTGCCTTTGTAAATGAAGGCGTCGAATTAAGAGAATTAGGATTCAAAGGTAGTATCTTGGTTATGGTGCCAATATTTCCAGAATTTACTGACTTAGCCATAAAGTATGATTTAGAAATTTGTTTACAATCTATTTCCCAAGCAATTAAAATAAACAAAATATGTTATAGTTTAGAAAGTAAAATAAATGCAAATTTATTTTTTGATACAGGAATGCACAGAGATGGAATTCAAAGTGAAAATTTGAGTGAGTTTTTGAGCACATTAACAAAATTGGAAAATATAAATGTAGTTGGTTTGATGACACATTTTGCAGAATCGGAAAATCTTGATGATTTTTCAATTGGTCAAATAGAGAAATTTGAATTAATGGCCGAAAAGTTTTTTAATTCTAATTATTTTGAAAAAAAGAAATTAAATAAAGATGATATTTGCTTACACTTTTCTAATAGTAATGCAGTGTTTAATAGATTTATGGATAAAGTAAAATTTAGAATGACAACAATTAGACCAGGTTTGTCAATATATGGTTTTTTGCAAAATGAAGATAAAACTAAAGAGTTTGATTTAAAATCAATTTTCACCTTAAAAAGTAAAATTATAAATATCAAAAGTATCAAAAAGGGAGAAACTGCTGGTTATTCATTCAAATATATTGCCGAAAGAAATCACAAAATTGGATTAATTCCTGTTGGATATGGAGATGGCTATAGATATAATTTTGGTAACAGAGCAGAGGTATTAATTTTTGGTAAAAGATATAAATTGATTGGTTCAATTTGTATGGACCAAATAATTGTAGATCTGGGAGATGATGAAATAAAAATCGGTGATGATGTAGTATTGATAGGTAAACAATCTCATAAAAATACAAAAACAGGAGTGATTTCTGAAGATGAAATTACGGTTTTTGAACTTGCAATATTAGCTCAAACAATTCCTTATGAAATTTTGACAAGTTTATCTAAAAGGTTACCTCGATTTGTTAATGATTAATTTTATTGATAATTTCAACATTTTTAATTAACATTTCAACATTAAGTAATATATTTTATATTAATTCAATAAAATTCAATTAAAAACGATTTATTTGAGTATTAAAATAAATAAAATAAAATAAAATTTCAAATTAAGTCAAAAGGTAATAGATGAGTATATTCAAACGACTTTCAGATGTATTTAAGGCAAATGTAAATGATGCTTTGGACAAAGCCGAAGACCCAGAAAAGATGCTTAAGCAGATGGTAATCGAGATGGAAGAGTCTGTAAACAAGACTACTCTGGCTGTGGCACAAGGAATTGCAAATGAAAAAAATCTATTTAGAAAATTAGAAAAATCAAATAAAGAGTCAAGTGATTGGCAACAAAAAGCAATGCAAGCTTTATCAGCTAATAGAGAAGATTTGGCAAAAGCAGCATTAGAGAAAAAAGCAATAGCAGAAAGAAATATTGCTGATTTGCAACCAATTCATAAACAAGCAAGTGAAACTTCGATAAAATTGAGAGGTCAATTAGACATCTTGAAATCTAAATTAGATGAAGCAAGGTCTCGTCAAAGTACATTGATTGCAAGGTCTCAGGCGGCTAAAGCACAAAAACAAATTTCGCAAAATATGGGCGGTCTTGGCTCAGATGCATTTAGTAAATTTGATAAATTTGAATCAAAGATAGAATTATTAGAGTCAGAGGCTGAAGCATTTGATAGTTTAGCCGATAGTAACAAAAGTCTTGACGACGAATTTAAAAAACTTTCGACAAATTCTACAATAGATAGTGATTTAATGAAATTGAAAGCGGAAATGGGATTACTTCCAGAAAATAATGGTACTAACAGTAATAGACTATCAGATAAAAATGAATAATTATACATTATTCTAATTTTTTTTTACAATATTTATTATAATAAAGTTTTTTTTATTAAATTATGAAAATAATAATTAAAATTTTGAAATTTTAAAACTGAGGTTGTTATGAATGAAGAAATTTATGATTTTGAAGATGAGTTGGCACAAGATGACCCGATGATTCTTATAAATCATACAGCAGAAAAGATTAAATCAATATTAGAAAATGAATTTCCAGATTATTTAACTTTTGGTAATACTTCCTTTACAATTACAAGTGGCTCAACACAAGTGATGGTAACTATTAGACCATTTACTAATAAAGATACAATTGTAGAGTGTTTATCACACGTTGTAAAGGGTGCTAATATTAACGAAGATATTATGAAATTTTTACTTCGTAAAAATGCTGAATTACATTTTGGTGCATTTGGTTTGTTGTTTGATGGAACCATTACGTTTTCTCATGCAATAACGGGCTCAAATATGGATGATATGGAATTTGTGTCGTCTCTAAAAACTGTTGCTATGATTGCTGACCACTATGATGATATAATTGTCGAAAAAGCTGGTGGTATCAGGGCAAAAGATAATATTGAAAGTGATCTAATACTATAATTCAAAAATAAATTTAAACAATTAAGGGGTACTGCCCCTTTTTTTGTGTTTATTTATAAAATTAAGATTCAATTTCTTTATTTATATCAAAATAATAGATTTATTAATTTAGATTATTGATATAATTAGTTGGTATGTATAATTGAATTGAATAATTAATTTGTCTAATAAATAATGAATAATTTAAGGAAACCAATGATTTTTAAAAAAATATTAATAATCGGTGCTGGGCAAATGGGTAATGGTATTGCTCACGTTTTTGCTCAAACTGGATATAATGTTGTTTTGTCTGATATTTCAGAACAAGCTATCCAAAGTGGAATTAATACAATTACCAAAAACTTGAATAGAATTTTATCAAAAGGTAAAATTACTCAAGAAGAAGTTGATGTTACTTTATCAAGAATTTCTACAACTACTGACATTTCAACTGCTGCAGATGCAGATTTGGTGATTGAGGCAGCGACTGAAAATAAAGAGTTAAAGTTTAAAATTTTCAGAGAAATTGACCAAAAAATCAATCCAAATGCAGTTTTAGCTTCTAATACTTCCACTATTTCTATCACAGAAATCGCAGCAGTTACATCAAGACCAAATAAAGTAATTGGCATGCACTTTATGAACCCTGTTCCGATGATGAAATTAGTTGAAATTATTAAAGGATTAACAACTGACAATGAAGTTTATAATAATATAGTAGAGACTACATTATCTTTGGGTAAAACACCTGTATTAGCAAATGATTACCCAGGGTTTATTGCAAATAGAATTTTGTTGCCTTTTATAAATGAAGCTATTTATGCATTGATGGAAAACTGCGGAACTGTTGATGGAATTGACGAAGTTGCAAAATTAGGCTTTGCTCATCCAATGGGTCCATTGGCATTAGCGGATTTGATTGGTTTGGACACTTGTTTGTCTATCCTAAATGTTTTACATGATGATTTGGGAGATTCTAAATATCGTGCTTGCCCATTATTGAAAAAATTAGTGGCAGCGGGACATTATGGTCGTAAAAATGGCAAAGGTTTTTATGATTATAGTGGTGAAGCCCCTACTCCAATGAATTTCTTTTAATGTTTATTAATTTATTTTATTAAAATAATAAACATTATTGTCGATGCAAAGTCCAAAGTTTTTTGGACTTTTTTATTTTTTGCCTAAAAATGAAACAAAACATTTTTTGCTGTGTCTCTACATTAGAGAGAATGATTTTAGAGAAGAAAAAGAGATTTTGAGAAATAAGATAAAAAAGTCAATTTAATAACAATTTTAATATTTTTATTCTAAGTGCAGGAATATACAAATTTAACAGATAAAGAATTATTGATATTGATAAATGCTGATGATAATAAGATAAAATCATCAGCATTTACTGAAATCTATAATAGATATAACAAAAGAATATATTTGTATTGTCGAAAGGTTTTTGGTGATAAATCTTTTGGAGACGATGTGTTTCAAGAGACTTTTTTGAAATTTTTGAAGGCAGTAGAAAATGAAACAAATATAGATAATGTATTATCATTTTTACTTAAAATAGCAAGAAATTTGTCTCTTAATCAAAAAAGAACGAATAATAAAATTTTTACAGAATTAGAAGAGATTCACTCTATTTATATTGATAAACAATATGAAAATAAAGAGTTGGGACAATTGATTGAAATGGCTGTAGAATTACTACCGGAAAACTATAAAGAAGCTTTTATTTTACAGGTTTATGAGGACTTTAGTTATCAAGAAATAGCTGATTTTTTGGAATTACCTTTGCCCACAATTCGCAATAGAATTGTAAGAGCAAAATCCAAACTTAGGGAGACACTAACTCCTTATTTAGAAGTACAACGATAAGTTTGATATTTGTTATAAAAATGAAATTGAGAATTAATAAATTTAAAATGCTATGAATACATCAGATTTAATATATTTATTTATTGACGGTGAAGCCAACGACTTGGAGAGACAAATTCTTTTTGACAAGTTGGCGTCAAATAATGAATTGCAATTGGAATTCCAAGATGCACTAAAGATAAATAAAAATTTAGCTACTAATGATAGTAAATTAGTACCTTCAGCGTTATTGACGGATACTATATTTAGTCAAGCAGGGCTAACTCAAATTTTGGGAACAACGGCAGTTATTGGCAGTGGTGCAGCAATTACAAGCAATTTTTTCCAACAAGGGCTTGCTTTTTTGAATACAAAATTCGCTGTTGGGATAGCTTCTGCTTTGGCATCTTTGATTTTGAGTGTTGGAATTACTTCTTTATACTTTAATTTGGAGAATAATTCTTTATCAAATAAATCAAATAAGCAAAATAACAATACGATTATTCCTTCTAATCAAACTTCAAATTCTACTTTAAATTCTATTACTAATACTCCTTTGAATAAAAATACTAATATTCCAGTAACTTATGCACAAAGTGATAGTTTAAAGTATGTAGGTAATAAATTAGAGAAATTAAATAAGGAAAATAGTAGAAATTTAACTTACATTTCTAAATTAAATAATGAAAATCAATCATTAAAGGAAAAAATCAATTATTTACAAAATTATTCAAATGATTTAAGTTTGATTAATGATCAAAATAAAACAGAAGAAATTGAAGATAAAGAAAAGTTAAATATACTTTTGGAAGAAGACAATTTTTTAAACTTATCAAGATTTAATAAGAATCAAATTAATCAAAATGAAGATAATATTAATTCAATTAGAAATGAAATGAATTTACGAAACAAAGAAATTTATTTTCAAACTTTAAATTCAAATAACAATGATATTTACAAATCACTTAACCGGTATTTATTGAGTGAAGACAAAGAAGTAAAATTATTATTAGATTATCGCGGAATTAGTGGATTAGAATATTTCCCTAAGAGAATAACTGAAGAGAAAAACGACAGTAGATATAATAATTTTTCAATAAGCGGTGTAATCAAAGTATCAGATGGGTTGTTTATAGGATTATCTGGTGGACAAGAGGAATTTCCTGTTTATTTAGTATCACAAGGGAATTTCAGATACCAAAATAGTTTGCTTTGGCTTGCTCTTACTGGAAGATATTATGTTAGTAGTTTGAATTTTAGTACTTTTTCTCCATTTATTGAGACTAGTTTTGGTGGAACTCAGATTGGACCATTAAATAAAACACTTTTGGGTATGAGTTGGGAGCCAATTAAAAATATTAATTTTAATGTAGCAGCAGAAAGCACAAATATATTATTTTCTAACCAAAATAATGTACGTTCAGCAGGTAAATTGGGATTAATCTATGGTATTACATTCAAATTTTAATGAATTAAAAAAATAACTTTGTGATAATAATTAGTAATTGATAATTAATTACTAAAAATAAATAAAACTTGAAAAAAAATGAAATTAGACCCTTTTAAAAATACAAATAAAATATTAATAAATAAAATTAATTTATTGAGTATTATAATATTGCTATTTTTATCCATTAGTATTAATAGTTGTAATCAAGCAACATTAAATCCTTTGGAAGCAAATGATGATAAGAAAAAAGCAGAAGAGTTATATAAAAACAATACAAATTATTTAATAAATAGAACTTGGCAATTAGCAAATATTCCTGTTGAAATGCAAATATATAATATAATCCCCACATTAAAATTCGAAGAAAACGGCACATTGATAAAAACTATATTAGTCAAAACTTTCTTAAATTGGGAGCTATCAACAGATGGAAAATATATAATTACTAAGGATAATATCAACAAAATCATAGTTGACACTTTAGAAATCAAGTTTATTGATGAGAACAACTTAATTGTTGAAGTAATTAATGACAATATTATTAATGCTACAATTTTAAAATATATTCCATTTAATCCAATAATTTCAAAATTAGATATTTCTGGGAGAATTACTATTTTTGATGAATTCACTAATCTTGATTTTATAAATTATGGTGAAATAAGACTTGTAACAGTTTGGGATGTATATAAAGATGGTAAGTTATCTCAATACATTTGGGGTAATCAAGCACACAATTTAAATAATCCTTATGACCCAAATAATTTGTTTATTTATAAAATTAGTTTTCAGCAATCTCCCCCAAATGATTATTTGAATAACGTTAATTATGATACTTATTTTGGATTTGGTAAAGTAATATTGACTAATCAACTAGATTTGCCAAATGAAGGTTTGGTAACAAATTTAAATGAAGATTATATATTAGGTGGATTCAATTCAAAAGTAATAATATTCAAAAAAGGTGATGGTAATGATTTACGAAAACTATGGTTAAATGCATTTCCTCAAGGGTATTCATTTGCTGATTATACATATTCTAATCAAACATCAAATTATTGGTTAAATTTATCTATTTTCCCACCAGATTTGGAGATTAGAAGAGAAGGACTTGTAATACCCAATTTATAGATATAAAAAATAAATTAAAACATAATACCAAAAGCTATTGCAGTATTAAAATAATTTATT
>JBDNHS010000380.1:0-3333 GCA_041688685.1 Kapaibacterium sp. (SeqCode) | reverse complement strand
TTATATGAAGATCTTACTAATAGACAAGGTTATTTAATGTTGTCTAAGGGCATGGTTTTGGGTATTAAACATAAAAAAGTTTTCCAAACTTGGAATATTCAAGGTGTTCTTGTTGAAAGCGAAGAAGATGATTTGGAAATTGACCCACAATTTATCAATGATGCAAAAATATATTTGGAATCACTTATGTCTTGGCAGTGTTCACTTCCTTTAGAATTAGATCTATTTGATACTGCAATTAAAAATATAGCAAAAAATGAGCAAAACAGAGCAAAATAGAGATAATATTCTCAATAACTTGATGGCTAAAATTAAAGATTTTCCAACACTACCTACAATTTATACTAAATTGGTAGATGTGATGAACAATCCTTATTGCACAATAGACGATATTGCTAATGTTATTGCTACAGATCAATCTTCTGCAATTAAAATATTAAAAATATCTAATTCAGCTATTTATGGTCATACAAAAAGAATTAAGTCTGTAAGTGAAGCAGTATTTATTATTGGTACAAGAGAAATAAAAGCAATTGTACTTACCTTAGCCATAATGAAACTTTTTGAAGGAGCCAAAAAAAATGAAAACTTTGACCCATTAGAATTTTGGGAATTTTCATTTGCAGTTGGTTCAATTTCAAGAAATTTAGCTATTAATTTAAAATTACCTAATCCTGAAGATTTATTTGTTGCTGGTATAATACACGGCATTGGTAAATTATTTTTAATTATTGGTATACCAGATTTGTATTCAAATATAATTTCTGCTTCTAAACTTAAAAAAATGGACTTAAGGGAAGTTGAGAAATTAGTTATTGGAATTACTCACTCTGTAATTGCTCAATTATTAGCGGAAAAGTGGAATTTGCCAATGGATTTTGGTATTTTATTCGAAAATCTATATAGTGGCTTAAATAGAGGTAATTTCCATAATTATGCAAGCGTTGTTCACATAGGTTTAGTTTCTGCTTCAATGCTTAAAATCGGTAATTCTTGTACTGAAATTATACCTGCTTTAAATAAGGATTTACTGGCTCAAGTTGATATAGATCCTAAGTTTTTTTCAAAAAACATTGAATTAATTAAAAAAGAAGTTATTGAAATGAGAATGTTGCTTTCAGTTTAATAGGAAAATTAAATTTTAAATAAATCTATTTCTTTATAATTTATGCAAAGAATTAATAAAAATATAACATTACAAAAATCATCTAATAATTTAATTGAAGATTTTAATAACTTTACACAAGATATTGAAAATACGTTGAAGTTAGAATACGTTGCCTTATTTAATTTAAATAAAGAATATTTTTTGTTTGAATTAAATTTATCAAATAAAGAAGAATATATTGAAAAGATAGATGAAGATTTTGAATTTTTACATGAAAATGGTGTAATTACAAAATTATTAAATGTAGAAAATATTCAATATTTTCCTGAAATATTTGATAATAAAGAGAATAACTTCATTGTTATACCCATAGTTTCTGATAACGGTATTGAAAATATAATTATTATTAATTATAAAGATAATTCTTTACAAAAAGATAAAATTAATCAACATAATTTATCATTATTAATAAATAATTTTGTACTAAATTTTAATTTAAATATTAAAAACAAGAAAATTAATGAATTAGATTTGATATTAAGTGAGTACAAAAATACAAATATTAAAGGATTATTCAATGAAAGTGAGTTGGTGTCTTCAATATTAAATTCTATTAAAGCTGGCGTAATAATAGCAAATAAAGAGTCTGGATTGATTTATAAAACCAATAAGTTGGCTGAAAAAATAATTAATTATAATCAAGAAGAATTAACAGATAAATACATTAACAATTTTTTAAATTTCCAAAATATTATTTCTGATAATCATTATGAATCCAAAATATCAAATAAAAGTGGTTTGTTTATTGATATTTTAAGGAATAATTCTACTACTTTTATTGATGGAGTTGAATATTTAGTTGAATCTTTTGTTGAAATTAGTGAACAAAAAAAATTACACAACTTATTAATTTCAAAAAATACAGATTTAGAAAATGTTGTTAATACTAAAACCAAAGATTTGAATAAGACAATAGAGGATTTAGAAAAATCTATTGAGTTTAGAAAAATTGCCGAAGAAAATATTGAAAATGAAAAAAAATACTCTGAATTGAAAACTAAGTTTTTATTGATGGTTTCACATGAATTTAGAACACCTTTAACAGTAATTAGAAATAATATAGAGATAATTAGGAATTATCAAAATCAATTAACTAATGACCAGTTTGTACATTATTCAAGTAGAATAATCAGTTCATTAGATTTTATATCCACTATTCTACTAAATATAAATAAATATCAAGAAGAAGTAAATAATACAGTTGTAAAAGAAAATTTCATCAATTTAACTGAATATGTTAATTTAAAAATATCTGAATTAACTAAAAGAAGTGCTAAACCAATATTTATAGATATCAATTTACCTTCAGAATATAAGATTGAATATAGTATTGAAACAATTTCACCAATATTTGAAAATTTGATTGATAATATTTATAAATATTCAAAAGATATTGTTCTGGCAGAAATTTATATAATACCTGATGATGAATACCATATTTTTGAGTTTTATGATAAAGGTATGGGAATTCCTCCTAATGACATTAGTAGAATTGAAGAGATATTTTATAGAGGTAAAAATGCTATACATATTCCAGGTGTAGGTATGGGATTAGCTGTCGTTAGTAAAATATTAAATTTCATTAATGGAAAAATAATTATTAATTCTATTGAAAACTTAGAGACCAAAGTAACAATTAAGCTTCCTAAATTAATAAATATCAACAAAAATCTAAATTCTTAATTATCTTCAAAGTAGAAGTCTGTTAAATCATCAAACTTAATATTTGTTACTATCCAACCTTGATCAGGAGACTTATAATAAGTAAATATCCAACGAATAGGGAAGCGTGAATGCAGTCCCAAATATCTTAATCGTACGAAAGAAGAACCAATCATCTCATAATTTACTGGGTCAAAACTTTTGATATTACCATAAAGTTCAAACAATTTAGTTGTTTGTTTTTTAAGGTCATTTACACTTTCCGTTTTTTTGCCTAAAGGAGTATCTTTTAAAATATCTTCATAAGCAACATTAATTTTATTATCTATTAATGAATTAAAGAATTTTGCTGTTTTAGATTTAAGTTCCAACGGTAATGCTTGAAAATTAGTTGAACTTTTGAAAGTAGGTTTCGAACCAGGCAAACCATCTTCTTGAGCAAAAGTAATACTAAAATTTAGAATAATTAATAAAAAAATTATATATTTCGAATTCATATTATT